>CALLZJ010000369.1 GCA_937858435.1 uncultured bacterium | reverse complement strand
AACCCTCTAACGCCACTAGACCTCCCCACGGCATCATAGTAGCCCGCGGCTACCACTCGGGGCTACCAGCGCGGGCTATGGCAGGGGGATGGGGCCCATGATCGACATCTTCGGCTTCTTGGGGTCGTAGCCTTCGTGCTTGGGATGATTGAGGTACCAGTAGCCCTTCGTATCGACGGCGGAGGCGATCTGCGTCGGGCCATACTTGGCGTTGATCTCCAGCCACTTGCGCGGGTAGTCCTTCCAATTGGTGCCCAGGCCGTTGGCGATGGCCTGCCCCATCTCCGCGCCGATCTGGTTGCCCCAGGGCTTGTCGAGCGGCGCGGTGGCCCGATAGCTGCAGATGGCGTAGAGCGGACCTTCATGATTGAGCAAGAGCTTGGCCCAGTCCAGCGCATGCGAGCCGCGGGTGGCATAGTCACTGGACGCGACCGCCTTGGTGGAGACCAGGTCCCAGTAGATGACGCTACAGCCGTTGATGAAAAGCACGTCGAGGTCCATGGGTGACCGGCCTACGTCGGTGGTGTCGCGCTTCCAGAACTGCAAGAGTTCGTCGGGGAGCATCCAGTCGGAATAGCCGTGGTTCGGCTCTTCCCGCAACAGCGAGCCGTCCCACCAAGCGCCATGGCCCGTGTAAAAGAAGACATCGGCAGGGCTGCGAATGAACCCCCAAGTGGAGGCGTTCTTGCCGAGCGTGAGTTGCCCCTGAGGCGGGACGGAGACACGGACGACCTCCACGCCGCCGGTCTGCATCAGCATGCGGGCGTCGGGCTCCTCGCGGTTTTCGTTGCCGGTCGAGTCCGGGGCGCCGATGGCGGGCTGGACGCCGACGCCGCGCAGGGCCCAACCTTTTTTCGTCATGGGATTGCGAAAGAGGGCGTCGCTGGTGCCGCCGACCCGGCGCACGGTGGCCACTTCGGGCTTGGAATCGAGCTTCAAAAGCCCGAGCACCTTGCTCAGGTCGGCCTCGACGCGGTACTTGTTGGACAAGCTCGAGACCCGCTTCGCCCGCAGCTTCTTGACTTCGTCGGTCGCGCTCATGGTCAGCCGCTTGAGCCCCGGCTCTTGCACCCGCACCTCAATATCGACACCGTCCGGATATTCGCCATCCGACTCCAGTTCAATCTCGACGCTGAGCTTGCGCATGGCCGTGGTGAGGCGATTGAGAGGCGTACGGCCATTGCTTCCGAGCAAAGTCAGTTTCTTCAGCAAAACGATCATGGCATCCTCACGTTCGCCCACCGCCCAACGGGGCTCTGGTGGTACGCCGCTCAACGCCAAACCTGACAGGCGCACGTCAAGAAACCCGAGGACCCAGGCCGCATCAAAACCGCAGCCGCTGTATGCGATGGTTCTCCGTATCGGCAATGAAAGCCCGGCCGCCCGCATCGACCGCCACGCCCCAGGGCTGCCCCAGACAGCCGGGACCACGTCCGGGTCCCCCCCAGGTGGCCAGGGGCTCGCCCTCCCAACTCAGACGCTGGACCCGATGGCTGCCAAACTCCGCCACGATCAGCTCACCGCCCGGGGTGACGGCAACTTTGTACGGATAGGTAAAGGAGCCAGGATCGCTCCCCGCCCGCCCAATCCGGCGCAGCCAGGTCCCATCGCGGCGGAAGACTTGGAGACAATGATTGCACGAGTCGGCAACGATGATCTCCTGCCCGGGTCCCAGGGCCAGGCCGCGGGGCCGAGCGAGCGGCAGGTCTGGCCCACCGGACCAGGCGGCGACGAACTTGCCTGCCTGGTCGAGCTTGCGGATGCGATTGCCGTCGCCGAACTCACTGACATAGAAGAAGCCGTCGCGATCCTGGACCACGTCGCTGAGGTAAGCAAAGGGGCCGGGCCCGCCGTCCGCGTCGGTGCCCACGATCTCACGCTCCAGTTCACCCAGCCGGGAGTAGACCAGAATGCGGTTGTAGTGTGAGTCGGCCACGAGCAGCTTGCCGTCCGGGGCCACGCTCAGACCGCTGGGTCGACCGTTGGCAATGGCGGGAGTCTGCCAGCCCCGTAAGAAACGCCCCTCCAGATCGAAGACTTGGATGCGACCGGCAAAGTCGACGACGAAAACCTCCTCGGGCCAGGGGGGCTGGGCGACCGTGATGCCACGCGGCCGCACGAACTGGCCTGGCTGCACCCCCACGGAGCCCCAGACCCGGTCGGCCTCGCCGGTGCGGCCCTGACAGCCACTGCCCGCGGCCAGAAGTCCGACGAGGATCACCAAGGGCAAGAGACCCCGGGAGCCAATCGGAAGGCACAGGCGCGGCCGGGTTTGGGTTGATGTGAACATCACGATCCCCATCATAGGCGAAGGAAGCGATTTACTGCAACACCCCGGCAGGCTGGGCCGGGGCAAGCTAAGATGGACGCTGTGGCAATTGGCTCGTGATTCACCGACGGAAGGACCGCGCGTGCTCGCCCATCGCTCGCTCATCTACCTGGCGTTCTTCCTGTCCGGCGCCAGCGGCCTCATCTTCCAGACGGTCTGGATTCGCATGCTTACCCGCAGCCTGGGGGCGACGACCCATGCCGTGGCCACCGTGCTGGCAGTGTTCATGGCCGGGCTGGCCCTGGGAAGCTGGCTCGGCGGGAAATGGGCCGACCGCAGCCGCCGACCACTCGCCCTCTATGCCGGGCTGGAAATCGCCATCGCCCTCGTGGGTCTGGCTGCCTCGTTTGCCGTCATCGACCTCCTGGGATCGCTCTACGTCACTTGGGCCCGTCCCGTGGTCGATGAGCCGAACGCCCTCTTGCTCCGCCGGCTGGCCATCGTCGTCGCCTGTCTCCTGCCCCCCACGATCCTCATGGGAGCGACCCTCCCCGTGCTCACTGCCCTGATGTCGCGCCTGGGCATGCACTTCCAAACCGGCCTGGGCAGCGTCTATGCGGTCAACACCTTCGGAGCCGTGGCCGGCGTCCTGGCGACGGGCCTGGTCCTGCTCGGTGAACTGGGCGAAACCTGGTCGCTCATCACTGCCGGCACGCTCAATGTCGCTGCCGTCGTCGTGCTCCTCCCGCTCCTGCGCCCCCAGCCGGCCACGGGTCCCGCCGCCAGTCCGACCCCCACGACCAACCCAGAGGCCGCGCGTGATGCCGTTCCCATGCTCGAACCGTACTCGCTCTCCCGCCGGTCACTCGCGCTAATCGCCTTCTTCGTCAGCGGCTTCAGTGCCCTGGCCCTGGAAGTGCTCTGGTCCCGGCAGCTCGTGCTCCTGCTGGAGACGAGTATCTACGCCTTCTCGGTTATGCTCGGTACTTTCCTGCTCGGCATCGCCTGGGGCAGTTCCCAGTCGGCCCGCTCCACCAGCATGAAGGAACGACCGCTCGCTGGCTTTGGGCTGCTCGAGATCATCATCGGCGGCTGGAGTGCGCTCGGACTGTTGGCCCTACCCTGGCTCCACGAACTCTGGCTCTTGGCCGGCGGCGCCCGACAGGAGCCCGTGATCGCCATGCCGCTCACCATTGGCGCCCTCGGCTGCCTGGTCATGGTGCTCCCCATCGCCTTGGCCTTTGGCTGGCAGTTTCCGCTGGCCGTCCGTTGCTGCTTGAGCGATGCCCGCCGACCGGGCGGTGAAACAGGCCGTGCCTACCTCGTGAACACGATCGGGGCGGTGGCTGGCTCCGTGGCGGCCGGGTTCCTGCTCATCCCCACCATCGGCGTCTTCCGCACCATGATCTGCCTGGCCGTGATCAACGTCGGGCTCGGGGCCTTCCTCCTCGCAGCGGCCCCCCGGCGTGAACGCACCTTCTGGAGCCAGTTCCTCATGGTCGCCGTCCCTTTCCTGCTCCTGGCCGCCGCGCTCCGGGGCGATCCCTACACCCGCATCATGGTGCAGCGCGTCCAGGCCATGCATGATTCCACCTGGGTCGTCATGAAGACCATCGAGAGCAGCACGGCGACCACCACCGCGGCCGGCAGTCAGGTCCACCAGCGCGATCGGGCCCTGCTCGTCAACGGCGTCGGCATGACCCACCTCTGCACCGAAACGAAGTTGATGGCCCATCTGCCCCTGGCCCTGGCCCCCGAGCCCAAGCGCATGCTCGTCCTCTGCTTTGGCATGGGCACGACGGTCCGATCAGCCAGCGCCTACCCCCGGCTGCACATCGATGCGGTCGACATCGTGCCGGAAGTGTTCGATCTCTTCGGCTACTTCCATGCCGACGGCCCCAAGATCGCCGCGCTCCCCCAGGTCCACTTCGAGCGCAACGACGCTCGCAATCACCTTCTCCTGCATGAAGAGCCCTACGACGTCATCACCATGGACCCCGCCCCGCCGCTGCACAGTGCCGGCACCGTCAATCTCTACACGACCGAGTTCTTTGAACTCTGCAAGCAGCGCCTGACTTCCGAAGGAGTCTTCTGCCTTTGGCTGCCACCGGCGGCCGAGACCGAGTCTCTCTTCATCCTGCGTGCCTTCGCCCGGGTCTTCCCCGAGGGTTCGCTCTGGGCGGCCTGGGATGTGCCGGGCTTTTATCTCATGGGTGGACGTCGGCCCATTCAACCGACGCCGGACGAACTCGACCGCCTCGCCCACCGGCTGGCTCCCATCCCGGACCTGGCCGAATGGGACCGCACCTACACCCAGCCCGAGAAGCTTCGGGGCCTCTACCTGGCCCCCATGAGTGCCGTCATCGCCCGGATCGGAGCCGTGCCCGCCGTCACCGATCAGCATCCCTACACCGAGTTCCCACTTTGGCGGCAACTGTTCCATCCCCAGGGGCTGGCCCGGTTCGATGCCAATAGGGTCCGCCCGTGGTTCGTCCCCGAGGGACCAACCGCTCCTCCATCGACCGCGGCCCCTGCGCCTGGGGGCCCCGCTGCACCCGCTCCCGCCGCCACTCCGCCCCATTCAAACCAGTTGGAGCCCCGACCATGAGCCAGGATCAGGAGCATCCGGAGTCCGACGCCGTCCCAGCCCCGGCAGTGGATGAGCTAG
>CALLZJ010000368.1 GCA_937858435.1 uncultured bacterium | reverse complement strand
CGAAAGCAGGGGCTCCGTAATCGGCTGGGAGGATGCAAGGTGGCGCCAGTGTAGCACGAGCCACGGGCTCAGGCAACGGGCGCGTCGGCGGGGTGGGGCTGCCAGGGGAGCCGCCACGTGGAACCTGCTTGCGGTTCGAGCCGCACCAGGCCGCGGAGGCGCGCGCCCGCCAATTGCAGGGTCAGAGGTGGCGGGGCGAGCTGACCCGTGTAGGTGCCATGATCCCACCGCGTGACCGTGCCGCGCCCGCCAGAGACGGGCCCCTCATAATCCAGATAGACCAAGCGATGGTCGCTCCCGGCCTCGACGTGCTGGTCGGTGTGGGGCAGAGGCGGCGTGGCCAGCCGCCAGGCCTTGAGACACCCCTCGGCTTCCAGGAGAAAGTCGTAATGGGGAGTGGGCCAATCGTGGGCCAGGATGACAAAGCGTTTCATGTGGCGCGAACCTGCCCCGCGGCAGCGTCAGAACGGGCCGACAGGCCTGGGTTTGCTTGCCCAGGCGCGCCGCGTGCTTTAGACTAGCCTTGTGCCGTGGGCATGGCCATGCTATGCAGCGGCCTGGCAACTGGCCTTGTGCAGCTTGCCTCTGCAGTGTTCGTGATAGTCGCAACAATTTTGGAGAACCAATGCTAAACCCGCCGGGGGCCAAAACACTTCGGTGATCGGTCAGAGCTGGCAAGCCCACCTCGTAGTGGGATCCCAAAACTGTCCGTGAGGCCGCCCACTTGGACTGCGGGTTCTCAAAAACGCGTCTACACGGCACAGGTGGAGGCAATCTTTTGAACTATCTGGCGCATGCCTTCCTGGCGGGCGACGCCCCTGAGGCCCTGATCGGCAACCTCATGGCCGACTTTGTCCGCGGGAAGGTCGAGGAAATGGAGCACCTCAGCCCGGGCATCCGGCAGGGGCTGCTCCTGCATCGCGCCATCGACCGTTTCACCGACACCCATCTGGTCGTGCAGCGGAGCGTCGGTCGGCTCAGCCCGCGCTGGCACCACTACGCCCCCATCCTCGTCGACGTCTTCTACGATCACTTCCTCGCGGCCGACTGGAACCGCTACGCCTCCGAGCCGCTCGCCGTCTTCTCCGAGCGGGTCTATGAGATCCTCCGCCAGTACCAGGACGTCTTGCCGCCGCCCATGCAGGACGCGATGGTTCGGATGCGCCGGCAGAATTGGTTCATGGCCTATGGCACCATCGAGGGTATCGGCCGGGCCCTGGAGAAGCTCTCGGTGCGCATCTGGCACCGCAGCGAACGCGTCGCCCAGCTCGACCAGGCCGTCGCCGACCTGCGGGAACTCCATGTGCCGCTGCATGAAGACTTCACGGTCTTCTTCCCCGAGCTGCGCCACCACGTGGCGGAGCAGCGGGCCGCTCTCGCCGCCAGCGCCGCTTGCCCCAGCGGCTGACCCTCCTTTCGCCGCTTTGGGTTTCCGATGCCGAAACCAGCCGCGAACTAACGCAAGAGGCCGGCCTCCTTGCGGAGAGCCGGCCTCAGTTGGTTTCAGGAGCGCGATCGCTTAGCCGCTGCGTCGCTTGCCGCCCCGCTGCCAGCGGTACCAACCCGCACCGATCCCGACCATGCCGAGCATGGCCAGGGTGGTGGGCTCGGGAACTGGAGTGAAGTCCACGCCGCGGAACACGGTGTTTTCCGGCGAGGTCGCTAGAGAAACGAATGAGCCGAACGTGCCGCCACCAGCCGACAGCGTATCGGTGATGGTCACGAGTTGGTTGGAACCGTTCCCGGAAGCGACCGTGGTCAGCCAGAGCTGGACGATCGGCTGGCCGGTCGTGTCGATCGAGGCCGCCAGACCGCGGAAGGCGCCGGTGGCCGAAGTACCGTCAACAAGGGTGATGGTGTCGCTGATGTTCCAGTTAACACCGTCATAGACCCAGCGCTGCAGGCCGCCGCCGTTCGCCACCGAGCGGTCGTCAGCGACGTAGAGCGTGTCAAAGCCCGTGCCGTTCCAATTGGCCCCATTGAGCGGATTGTCGAAGAACCAGAAGCCATAGGGGCTGGGAGCGCCCGAGCCGCTGGTGCCCGTGCCGGGGACGAAGGTCGTCGACTCGGGGCCGGTCGGCAGGGTGCCGACGCTACCCACGAGGTGGAGACCCTGGCCGGGGCTGGCCGAGCCCGACGTCCCAAACAACGAGTTGTTGAAGATGCGGATGTTCCGCCAGTTGCCGTTCGCCACGGCGACGGCGGCACCGACGGTGCCGAAGTCGGCGGAGGGGATGTGGAAGATGCCCGCCGTGGTGGCGGAACCGGCCGTGGAGGCCCACAGGTTGCCGAGGCCGTCGCCGGCGGCACTGCGGAAGTTATTGCTCGGGCCATTGTTGAACCCCGTGGAGGAGTTCACCAGGCCCTGTTCGTTCACGGCGCCGATCGAACGGGTGATCGTGGCCGGATTGGAGCCCGCGACACTAGCCGTGCCCAGGGCCGCATCGTAGCCCGGCGTGATGAGCTGCGTGCTGTTCTGCGACCGGGTAAAGAAGCCGTTCGAGGTCGCGGTGCCGCTGTCATTCTGGGCCAGAGTGCCGACCACGGTCGGCAGCGACACGGTAAACGTGGGGGCTGTCTGCCCGGCCGTGTTGGGGTTGAACTGGTCCAGGAAGATCGCGGTGGCCGCGTTCGTCAAGGCTGAACCGCCAGGGTTGTAGTTGGCGTCGCCATTGACGCGCCAGACGACAATGTTCCCCGGACTGAAGCCCGTCTGGGCGTAGGCGGGTGCGGTGCCGACGAACAAGGCCCCGGCCAAGGCCATGAGCGCCGCCGCCCACCCTCCTCTGCGAATCGTCATGTGCTCCCCTTTCACTGTGGAGTCACGAAAGCGGACTGCCTCCGACGGCAGTCAGAACTTCAGAGCATCCTAGCGGCCCCCCCTGGCCACTCCTAATTAGCATTTGGTGAAGTTTGTGTGAGCGCAGGGGAGCCCGCCAGACCCGATGACAACCCCATGTCACGGGCCAAGACGAGTCGTCGATCGACGTGTCGGCAGCCAAGAGTCCGGTAGCGCGGGCGCCGAGTTACTGGAAACAGCAAGGGCCTCGGCAACCGCCGAGGCCCTGCGTCGAAGGGGGTTGGCTCGAAGTGCTACTCGGCGGCCGAGTGGGCAAGACCCGCGGCCCGATCGCGCTCCCGGCAGGAGCGGCGCCACCGCTGGTAGCCCAAGCCGATGCCGGCCAGGCAGAGCAGGGCGACAGCAGTCGGCTCCGGAACCGGCGTGAAGTCCACGCCACGGAAGGCCGTGTTCGTCGGCGCGGTGGCCAGCGACGTGAACGTGCCGAACGCGCCCCCGCCGGCCGACAGCGTATCGGTGATCGTCACCAACTGATTGGCACTCGCGGTCGACGTGGTGAGCCAAAGCTGGACGGTCGGCTGCCCGGTCGTGTCGATGGCGGCCGCCAAGCCGCGGAAGGTCACCCCCCCGGTGAAGGTAATGGTGTCGCTGAGATTCCAGGAAGTGCCGTCATACACCCAGCGCTGCAGGCCGCCGCCGTTCACCGCCGTGCGGTCGTCGGCGACGTAGAGCGTGTCGAAGCCCGTGCCATTCCAGTTGTTCCCGTTGAGCGGATTGTCGAAGAGCCAGAAGCCGTAGGGGCTGGGGGTGCCCGTGCCGCTGCTGCCCGTGCCGGGGAGCACGGCCGTGCTGGCAGCACCCGTGGGCAGCGTCCCGACCGAGCCGACGAGGCTCAGGCCGACGCCGGGAGTCGCCGCGGCCGAAGTCCCGAAGAGCGAGTTGTTGAAGATGCGCAGGTTGCGCCAGTTGCCCGCGGCGATGTTCGTGGCATTCTGCACGGAGCCGAAGTTGGCGGCGGGAACGTGGAACAGTCCGGCGGTGGTGGTAGCCCAGAAGTTGTTCGAGCCGTCCCCAGCGGCGCTGCGAACGTTGCCCGAGGGGCCGTTGTTGAAGCCTGTCGTGGTGTTGAACGTACCGAGGTCAGTCACGATGCCGATCGAGCGATTGATCGTCGCGGGATTGGAAGTCCCGACACTGGCCGTGCCCACGGCGGCGTTGTACCCCATGGTGATCAGTTGCGTGCTGTCCTGGGCGCGAGAGAAGAACCCTTCAGTCGACGCCGAGCCGGCATTCGTCTGCGCCAGCGTGCCGACCACGGTCGGCAGCGCCACGGTGAACGTGGGTGCCGTCTGGCTGGCCGTTAAGGGATTGAACTGATCGAGGAAGACAGCCGCCGCGGCCGCGGACAGAGCCGAACCGCCGGGGTTGTAATTGGCATCGCCGCCCACCCGCCAGACGACGACCTGGCCCGGCGTGAAACCCGACTGGGCATGTACCGGCCCCACGCTCCACCACGAAGCCAGAAGCGTGGCCAGACCCACCATCATCCACTTGCTGCGGAACATGCTGCATCCCCTCATGTGCAAGGTGCACACCGACACCGACCCATGGCCGTCTGGGCCGGACTCTCCGCACATCCTACCGACCCTCCCGCCCCTTCCCAAGCACATTTCTGAAAAATCGGCCCGGCGGTGGATCCCTCGCCCGGGAACGGCGACGAAGGCCCCCCTGGCGACCGCCGCCCCGTGTAGAATGACGGCATGCTCATCGACGGCTACCAGCGCCGGCACAACAACCTGCGGCTCAGCGTCACCGACCGCTGCAACCTCCGCTGCACCTACTGCATGCCCGAGGAAGTCGCCTTTTTGCCCCGGGCCGAACTGCTGACCTTCGAGGAAATGACCCACCTCGTTCGCGTCGCCGCCGGGCTCGGCGTGGACAAGGTCCGCCTCACGGGGGGTGAGCCACTCCTACGTCGCGACCTGGACACGCTCATCCGCCTGCTCGGCACGGTGCCCGGCGTCGTCGACGTGGGACTGACCACCAATGGCCTGCTCCTGGCCGAGCACGCCCAGGCCCTCTGGGATGCTGGGCTCCGCCGGCTAACGTCAGCCTCGATACGCTCCGCCCGGAGACCTTCCAA
>CALLZJ010000367.1 GCA_937858435.1 uncultured bacterium | reverse complement strand
TGCGGAGCTAGACGATCTTGTTGGCCCGATCGAGGAAGACGTCCCAGGAATCGTCGGGGTTGCGACGCACGCCCAGAATCGTCTCGACCACCACGGTGTTACGGATGAGGTCGAAGGGAATGATGTTCGTGGTGCCGTCGGCCAGCTTGCGTTCCATGACGAGCGTCACCTTGGTTCCACGCTTGCCGACGATGTGGGTGACCGCGTCGGTGGTGGCCATGCCCTTGCACTCGATGGTGGTCGGTTCGGGGAGCTTTCGGCCATCCTTATCCACGTAGTTGATGATCTTGGTGAGCAGATCGCCCGTGCGAATGCCCGCCTCGTAGGCCGGGCTGCCGCGGATGGGCGTGCTGACGCGGATGAGGTCCGTCTCGAAGTCCTTGACGATGCGGATGCCCACGCCGATGAAGCGCTGATTGGTCTGCCGTTCGAACTCGCGCAGCGCTTCGGGGCTGATGTACGTCGAGTGCTGATCGAGCGAATTGAGCATCCACTCCAGGAAGATGTTGGAGTCTTTGTGCTTCTTGATGTCGGGCCGGCGCCCCAGGTGCATCCGGGCGTCGATCACGAGTTTGCGAAGCTGGGCGTCGCTGAGTCCGGAGGCGTTGTCCACGCGCTCCTGTAGTTCGGCGGGCAGCTTCTCTTCGAGATGACGATACAGCCCCTTGATGCCGGCCGTGATCAGGTCGGCCAACTTGACCGGCTTGACGTAATTCTCGTCGGCAATGCGAGCCACCTTGAACACGCGGTCGCAGAACTCCTCCGCATCGTCCCGACTGAGCTTGATCGACGCCTGCAGGGCGTCGCGCTCCGACTGAAACTCGCCCGGCGTGAGCTTGCCCGCCACCAGAGCCTGATACTTCTTGCGGAGGTCGCGGAGCGATTCGAGCCGCGGCATCTGGCTCAGGAGTTCGACCCCTTCCTTCACCACCTCTGGAGGCAGGCCCGCCTTGTCGGCCAGTGCCTGGAAACGCTTGAGTTGCTCGGCCACTTCTTCGGCGACTTCCGGGTTGGTCGTCATGACGAAGTGAGTCGAGCGGCCCCGGGCCAGCACGAACTGGTCCTTCTCCAGGATCCGCTTGGCCCGACCGGGGTATTCCTTGCCGCCGTACTAAACTAGTTCGTCGATGGTGACACCGCCGTCCGCCTCGTCGCCGAACTTGTCCGCCTTGCCCCGCAGCCCTTCCTGGATCAAAGCGATGAACAGGCTGCCTTCTTCGAGCTCAGCCGATGCTTCCATGCCGTTCGTCGCCGAGAGCAGCACGAAGGGCTTGGGCAGCGTGGCATCTTCACTCTCTTCGCTGATGCCGCTAAACTCCTGGAAGCGACGATCGAGGCTGAACTCGGGCAGTTCCAGGTCCGACTTGTAACCCCGGAAGTTCACATCCAAGATGACGCAGATGCGCTGGCTCTTGATCTTGCTGAACCGGGTCTCGATGTCGGCACTGGTAATCGCGTCCTGGGCCCGGTTCTCGATCGTCGAATCGACGGCAAAGTAGCAGGTGGCATTGCCGACGGGTGCCCCTTGGCCCAGCCAGACTAGGAGCACCGTGTCGTCCTCGGTCGCTTGCCCGAAGGCTCCGTCGAGCGCGGCGAGGATGTTCTCCCGGGTGGCTTTCTGGGCGCCGGGGATGGCTTCCGGCTTGCCGAGCAGCACCTTGATGGAGTCGCGCTGGTAGAGCCCCTGGTTGACCCGGCCGGTGATGAGGTCGTAAAAGGCCTTCACGTCGGCCTCGGCATGGCGGCGGGGGAGAATGCCCGTGTCGCCATACTGGTCGATGCCCACGAGCACGACCCAGGTCTTGGCGTCGGCCTTGCGACCCGAAGCCGCTCCGGCCGATAGCGGTGCCACCAACAACCCGAGGAGAACCAGGACACCGAACAATCGCAGTCGTTTCATGTCTTCATCATCCTTAGCGCGTTTCTGCGCGACGGGGGACGCCACGATCCAAACGGGGATCGGGAAGGGCGAGGCCGGGGAGGAGAGGCCGAGCGCCTGACAGAATTCTTGCCCAGATGGCCCGTTTCGTCAATTCAGAATCGTCTTCCCGTGGCCTTCGTGAGAAGCTTCTCGCTAGTTTGGGCCCCGGCGACCCGCTTTTCTGGTGAGGAAGACATGAGGACAGTCTGGACTCACGCCAATCCCGATCGCTTCCCTTCGACATAGAATAGCAGCTATGAGCGCCGCTGTCGGCTCCATCTCCCTGCCGATCTTCGACTATCAACCGCTGACGCGGGTGGTGGCGGGACCTGGCACTTTGGCCCGGCTTGGAGAGTTGACCTGGGAATTGGGCATCCGCCGGGTTCTGCTCGTTACGGACCCCGGGCTGGAAGAGGCGGGCCATCCTCAACGAGCGGAGTCGATCCTCCAGGCGGCCGGCCTGACCGTTGTCAATTTCGACGGCGTGCAAGAAAATCCAACTACACGCCACGTCGAGGCCGGCCTGGCTGTCGCGCGTGCCGGCAAAGTCGACGGCATCGTCGCAGTCGGAGGCGGCTCGAGCATGGACTGCGCCAAGGGCGTGAACTTCCTGTTCACCAACGGCGGGACCATGCGTGACTACTGGGGCGTGGGCAAGGCCAGCAAGCCGATGCTCCCCTCGGTCGGCGTGCCGACCACGACCGGCACCGGCAGCGAGGCCCAGTCTTTCGCCCTCATCTGCGATCCTGAAACGCACCTGAAGATGGCCTGCGGTGACAAGAAGGCCGCCTTCAAAGTCGCCATCCTCGACCCGGAACTGACCCTGACCCAACCCGAGCGGGTCGCCGCCCTGACCGGTCTGGACGCCCTTTCCCATGCCGTCGAGACCTATGTCACCATTCGGCGGAGCGCCCTGTCCAGGGTTTATGCCCGGGAAGCCTGGCGACTGCTGGCGGCCCATTTTCCCCGAACGCTGGCCGAACCTGACGATCTGACCTCCCGGGCGGCGATGCAATGGGGCGCCCACCTGGCCGGGTTGGCAATCGAGAACTCAATGCTCGGGGCTACCCATGCCCTGGCCAATCCGTTGACGGCCCATTACGGCATGGTCCACGGACAGGCCATTGGCTTGATGCTGCCCCACGTCGTCCGCTTCAACGCCGAGGTCTGTGCCGAAGACTACGCCGACTTGGCCGACCTGGCCGGGATCGCGCCGGCCTCGGCCTCCTCCCCCCACCCCAGGGCGCTGGCTCTGGCGGATCGGCTGGTCGAGTTCGCTCGCCTGGCCGGCTTGCCGACCGACCTTGCCGAGTGTGGCGTTAGCACAGGCATGCTCACTGTCCTGGCTGACGAGGCTGCCGAGCAATGGACCGGCAAATTCAACCCTCGACCAGTCGGTTTCGCGGAGTTGCTCGGACTGTACCAACAAGCCATCGGCTCTCCCGCCTCGGTGACGTCCTGATGGGACGTTAGAAGCTCATTCAGCTAGTCAAGGCTGGTCCCAATGGCTCCCATGTCGGAAGTATGAAGCGTGATCATTCGCCCAGCCCGTGATTCTGAACGACCTGCCCTGGCAGACCTTTGGCTGAGGTCGGTCCGGGCGACCCACACATTTCTGACCGAAGCGGAAATCCAGGAACTTTACCCCCTGGTTCGCGATCAGGCCCTGGTCGGACTGGAAGTCTGGGTGCTCGAAGCGGACGGGGCAGCAATCGGCTTTCTCGGCCTGGCCGATGCCAAGCTGGAAGCCCTGTTCCTGGATCCGGCTCACTTCCGCCGAGGTGGCGGCCGGCTGCTGGTCGACCATGCTCGCCAACTCAAGGGCCCCCTCACCGTCGACGTGAACGAGCAGAATCCAGAGGCCGTCCGTTTCTATGAAGCCCTGGGCTTCCGGATCGTGGGACGCTCCGAAGTCGACAGCGCAGGCCGCCCTTTCCCCTTGCTGCATCTGAGCGAGGCACCGCCTGGGGGACCTCGCTAGAAGCCAGCGGTTCGGTCCGGCCGTGACGGCAATTGTCGTGCCGACCCCGTGCTCAGACCGGTGGAGCCACTACACCGCACCCGCCGGCTCTGCTAGGATGAAGCTGACCTGGCCCGTGCCAGGGGGGTCGCCCTTTTCTTCGGGGAAGCCACGACATGACCATCGAGCAGTACATCAAGCTCTTCAAGTCGTTGCCCGAAGCTGAAACGGAAATGCTCATCGTGGCGATGAAGAACGGCATGGAAGTGGCCGTGCAACGCATCATGCGCTTCGAAGAGCATTACATGCTGGTCCGCGGACGGCTCGGTGGCACCGACCAGGGCAACCTCATCTTCCTCATCGACTACGACAACATAACGTTTGCCTACTTCTCACGGGTGATCGAGGACTACCGCGTCCAGGAAATCTTCGGCGACTTGATTGGTGGCCTTCGCCGCTCGTTCATTGGCGAAAAGACGCCGAAGGAGCTGGAAGAGGAAAAGCAGGCCGCGGAAGCCGCCGCCGCGGCCGAAGCCGAGGCACCATCCGAGAGTACCAAGCCCGCTCCGGCACCAAGCGTGTCGGCCTTGCGGTCACGGCTCTTACAGAATCGGTCGGGACATCGGCCGCGCCGCTAGGCGCTGCGTTGACTCGCCCCAGACGGAGGCTTTCTCAGCATCCATGTCCGCCGCCTCGCCGCCCACCCCTGCCCATGCGCCAGGCCCCCAGCAGCCGCTGGCGAGCATTCAACCCGGCGGCGGCACTTGCATGCGACTCGAACTCCTCTGGGGACGCGTCCGCCGTTGGCTGCTTCGCCTCTTGCGACCCGGCTACGTCCGCCGCCAGTCCGAACGCCGGCTCGGACAGTGTGAATCCTGCCCCGGCCGCGTCCAGGGCTGTACCGGCGAGGTCATCGATAGCCGCGACCTCAAGTTTTTTCGCAACGTGTGTGGCTATTCGTTTCGGCCCGACGAAGATCGCTTCCCCTGGCGCGGCCACCTCGGCTTCGCTCGGCCGGGCCCGGCCGAGCTTCTCCTGGCCACCGGACT
>CALLZJ010000366.1 GCA_937858435.1 uncultured bacterium | reverse complement strand
CGGCGACCACCGAGATCTACCCTCTTTCCCTACACGACGCTCTTCCGATCTGATCACGTCGGCCGTCCGCAGCAGTTCGTCCATGGAGCACCATTCCACTCCCTGGTCCGGTCCCCAGCCGGGCGGAGGACTCACGTCATGGGCAACGACCCGCATGCCGAAGGCTCGGGCCCGGGTCACCATGGCCTGGCCGATCCGCCCCAGCCCCACGAGGCCCAGGGTCAGGCCGCGTACCGGTCGGGTCCGCTCGCGCAGCCACTGCCCATGCCGCAACCCTCGGTCGTGAGCCACGATCCGCCGCAAGACGCCGATCATGAGGCCGAACGCCTGCTCCGCCACGGAATCGTGGTTCTGGCCGACGGCGATGGTGACCACCATTCCCAACTCGGTGGCGGCGGCGAGGTCGACGGCATCGTAGCCCACCCCCACTCGGGCCACCGTCCGGAGCGCGGACGCCGCGGCCGTCAGCACCCGGCGATTGAAGGGCTCCATGCCGGCCAGCACGGCGACACACCCCGGCACCTCTTCTAGCAGGTCGCTCTCGGTCAAGGCACGATCGCGTCGGGCGGGGAAGACCGGCTCGAAGCCGTGAGACTCGAGCAGTTCGGCATAACGGGGAGCGGCCAGGGCACGCAGGATGATGGGAGTGATCAGCACGCGGCGTGACATGCAAAGCTCCGTGGCGGAGGGCGAAGCGCCGCGAGGGGCTTGTCCCCTCGCACGGAGCTTATGCTACGGGAGCCGCCTGGGTTGGATGGGACCCTAGCTCAGAGCGGTGGGGCTGCTATCCCCCTTCGCCACCACGTCGCTCTTGGGGGCAACGGCGAACCGGCGTCCTCGGATGGGAACCTCGTCGGCGAGCTGCTCACGGACGACGGCCACCTTCTTGATGATGCCCTGGGCATCGAGTCCCAGGTCGGCCAGCAGTTCGGCCCGTTCGGCATGCTCAATGAACCGATCCGGGATACCCAGACGGTGGATGTGGCGCGTGTCGACCCCGGCGGTGTTAGCGGCCTCGAGCACCGCACTGCCAAAGCCGCCTTCGAGCGTGCCTTCTTCGAGAGTGATGACGAAAGGCTGCTCACGCACGGCCCGCAGGATGGTGGCCGTGTCGAGCGGCTTGATGAAGCGGGCGTTGATGACCGTCAGTTCCAGACCATGCTCCCGGTGCAAGCGATCCGCCGCGTGGACCGCCTCGGTGAAGAGCGTGCCGTAAGCGATGAGGGCACCGTCGACCCCCTTCTGGTAGACCTCGGCCTTGCCCAACTCGATCGGCTGGCGGGTGCGGGCGATCTTTTCCAAATTCGCCTTGGGGTACCGCATCGAGATGGGACCAGGATGCTTCAGAGCGAAGTGCAGCATGGGGGCAACGTCCGCCTCGTCGCCGGGCGCCATGACCGTGAAGTTCGGGAAGAGGCGAATGTAGGTGTTGTCGAAGACGCCGTGGTGCGTGGGACCATCCGGCCCCGCCAGCCCACCGCGGTCGAGGCAGAAGACCACGGGCAAGTTTTGCAGGGCGACTTCCTGGAAGAGATGATCGAACGACCGCTGCAGGAACGTCGAGTAGATGGCCACAATGGGGCGGACGCCGGTCTTGGCGAGCCCTGCCGCGAAGCCAACGGCGTGGGCCTCGCAAATGCCCACGTCGAAAAAGCGCTCCGGGTAGGAATCGCGGACTCGCTCAAGCTTGTTGCCCTGGCACATGGCGGCCGTAATGACCACGACGTTCTGGTCTTCGCCCATGGCGTCGTGGATCGCAGCGCTGGCGGCGTCGGTGTAGGCCTTGCTCCCGCCCTTCTTCAGACTCAGGACCTGCCGGCCGGGCCCCACCTGCTCAATGACCGGCGGCGTGTGGAACTTGACCGGGTCTTCGCAGGCCTCGGGGACGCCATGTCCCTTGTTGGTCAGAATGTGCAGCAGCGTCGGCCCTTCCAGGTCCTTCACCTCGCGGAGCATCCGCCGCAGGGTGGGCAAGCTGTGGCCGTCGATCGGACCGAAGTAGCGGAAACCCAGTTCCTCGAAGAGCATGCCCCCCGTGAGCAGGGCCTTGAGACCGTCGCGCAGTTGGTACAGCCCCTGCATGGCCATGGGACCGACGACCGGCACCTTGTTGAGAACGGACTGGAGAGTGTCCTTGGTTTCCTGCCACACGCCGGTGAGTCGGGCCCGGTCAAGCATCTGGGCCACAGCACCGGTCCGCGGGCAGATCGACATCTTGTTGTCGTTGAGAATGACGAGCAGATTCTTGTCCAGGTAGCCGGCGTTGTTCATCGCCTCGTAGGCGATGCCGGAGGGCAAGGCGCCGTCGCCGATGACGACGACGGTGTGGCGATCCTTCTCGCCGCGCAGCTCGTCGCCGACCTTCAGACCTAGCCCGCAGGAAATGCTGGCAGCGGCATGGCCGGTCATGAACAGGTCGTACTCGCTCTCGGCCGGGTTGGGGTAGCCCATAAGGCCCCCCTTGGTGCGGATCGTGTCGAACTGGCGATAGCGGCCGGTAATGAGCTTGTGCGGATAGATCTGATGCCCCGTATCCCAGATCAGGCGGTCGCGCCGGAAGTCGAAGTTCAGGTGCAGGGCCAGGCACAGCTCGACCACGCCGAGATTGCTGGCAAAGTGGGCGGGGCGCAAGCTCATGACCCGCACCAACTCGTCGCGGATTTCGTGGGTGAGGATGTCCAACTCGGTGTCGCCGAGGCGATGCAAGTCGGCGGGCGATTCGATCTGCGGGAGCAGCTTGGCACTCATTCCAGATCCTTCCGAGGGACGGCAAGGGGCAGGCGGCGTCCGAGCCCACCATGCATGGAGCATAGTTTATGAATCTGGAACCGCAAGCGGTGGAGGCGAACAACCCGGGCTTACCGAGGTTCACTTGCGGGGACGACTGGTCAGAAATGGGCCACAACCGGGTTGTATACTTATGTTCATTATGGTAGTCTACGGAGTTCACTTGGCCTGTCGGGAGGGCGGGGGTTGGCCGCGGACGGCGGCGTTGAGCCCGAAAACGGCGCCGGGAGGCGTGGCATGGCGCAGAAACCCTGTGGAATCCGCGTGGCACATCAGTCTAATTGTGAAAGAACCCCTCATGGCGACCCTCTGGAAAGCTGTGGCGCTAGCGCCCAGAAGCGTGGCGAGCCCTGGAACCCCCGTCGGCAGGCCCTCCAGACCCCGTGGAGCCCCCCCTGGCGCGGCCTGGGGGGTGTCGCCAAGTGCTCTTGAGGGCCCCCAAAAAGCCGGGATGCAACCCACAACCCCGACCTACGAACTTGGAGTAGTCCCCGAGGGGCCACCGGGATAGACTGCGGGCCAACGGACGCGGTTGGTTTCAAGGAGGCGCCGAGTGAGCGGCGTACAGACATTCCAGGAATCGGCGACGGCACCAGCTTCGGCGCCGCCCCGTCCACAGGTATCTCCTGCAAGCAGCTTGGCCTGGGTCGTCTTGGCCTTGGTTATCCTTGGGCTCACTGGCGTTCGGCTGGCTTATCTGGCGACTCCGTTCAGCCTCGAACTAAGCCAGGACGAGGCCCATTACTGGGACTGGTCCCGCCATCTCGACTGGAGCTATTACAGTAAGGGACCTGTTGTCGCCTGGCTGATCCGCCTGAGCTGCGTTGGGGCCGGCGGCGACACCATGCTGGCCGTGCGGACCCCGGCGGTTCTCTGTTCAGCCTTCACGCTCCTCGGGCTGGCCGTACTCACCCGGCAAGTGACCGGCCGACCGTGGCTCGGAGTCCTGGTCGCCACGCTGGTCGGCACCTACCCCGTCTTCGCGGCCGGCGCCTTGCTCATGACGATCGATGCGCCCTACCTCTGTGCCTGGACCTGGGCCCTGGTCGTGGCAGTCCACCTGCTGTTTCACCCGGAGCCCAAGTCGGCGCACTGGATCACTCTCGGGTTGCTCGTGGGGATCGGCATCCTGGCCAAGTACACCATGGTTCTCTTTCTTCCGGGCCTGGGGCTCTTCATGCTCGTGGCCCGGGACCAGCGTCGGCGGCTTCGGCAGGCCGGCCCTTGGCTGATGCTTGGCACCGTGGCCCTGTGCGGCTTGCCCATCTTGATCTGGAACATGCAACATGACTGGGTAACCGTTCGGCACGTGGGGGGACAGGCTGGCCTCAACACCAGCGAGTTTGGACAGACCGGCGGCTGGAACGTGCTCGGACCGCTTGAGTACCTCGGCGGTCAGGCAGGGCTTTTGCTCGGATTCTGGTTTGTCATCTTCCTGGCGGCGCTGGGTACTTCGCTAGGCAAGGGCCTCACCGAACTTCGGCAGGGCACGCCCGCCAGCTTCCTGGCCCTGATGGCCACGACCGTCTTTGGCGTCTTTCTGGCCTTCAGCCTCAAGACCAAGGTGCAGCTCAACTGGCCGGTCGCCGCTTACCTGGCCGCCATCCCTCTCATGGCCGACTGGCTGGCGGTGCGGCTCGACGGGTCCGCCAGGGGCCGGGCCTGGTTCCTGGGTGCCACGGTCACTAGCGTCATCGGCCTGGGGCTCACGGTGGCCCTGCACGCCAGCACGGCCCTTTACCCAATGATGCATGGCTGGTTCCCGGACTGGCCAGTCCGACGGTGGGACCCGACCTGCCGGCTCCGAGGCTGGCAGTCGCTGGCCTCCCATGTGCAGGTCTTGCGTCTCTCGCTCCGAGCCGATGGGAAGGAACCCGTGCTGGCGGCAACGGCCTGGAACCTGCCGGGCGTTGTGGCCTTCTACCTCCCGGATCAGCCCGTGGTCTTCAGTCTTGGGCCAGCGGCAGGTCAGCGACAGAGCCAGTACGAATTCTGGCCGCCCCAGCCTCCAGCGGACCCCGGGCCCTTCCTGGGCCAGACCTTTATCATCGTCGGCCCAGTGTCGCCCCAGTTCCAAGCTGCCTTTGAACAGGTCGAACATTTGCCGCCGGTGACAGTCCGTGTCGACGGGCATGATGTGGCCACCCACTTTCTGACCGTGGCCCGAGGATTTCGGGGGTTCTAATCGGGCATAGCCGATACCACCTGACCCCCCGGCCCCGCCCGGCCCTGGGAAACCACCCCGTCCCCTATTCTTGGCTAAACCCTCAGGGTAAAATTAGCTAGGCGGCGCAGCCGCTCCCGTGGAACTTGCGCCTTGAGACACACCTGAGCGGCAGGAGTGGTCGCGTGCCCCAGACCGTCGACGAACGGGTTCTGATTCAACGCTGCCTCACGCATGACGTGGGAGCGTGGAACGACTTCGTCGACCGCTTCTCGGGGCTGATCTACCGCGTGATCCATTTCACGGCCCACCTGCGGAGCGTGGACCTCGCGCCCGACGACGTTGAGGACATTGCCGCCGAGATCATGCTCAAGATCGTGGCCAACAACTACGCCCTCCTGCGGCAGTTCCAGGGACGCAGCTCGCTCTCCACCTACCTGGCCGTGATCGCCCGCCGCATCTGCGTCCATGAGCTGGTCAAACGGGTGCAGATCCAGCAGCGGCAGATCGCCACGGCCAACGGCGGGGCCAAGGACTCCCTGAACCGCGCCGGGGACGCCAGCCTCGAAACCCTCGACGAGGTGCAGAATCTGCTCGGCCGGCTGCCAAAGAAGGTGCGCGAGGCTGTGCGGCTTTTCTACCTCGAGGGGCGCAGCTACGAAGAGATCAGTGCCCGCCTTAACATCCCCGTCAACTCGATCGGCCCCATGCTGGCCCGGGCCAAGGGCTTCCTGCGGCAGCGGATGCAGCAGCGATTCCAGGCGCCCCCCGCCCCGAAGAAGGCGAAAAAGTAGCGCCCTTCGTCACGCCTCGCCATCGTCGCGGTCGCCTCCGGGATAGGCCGGGTCGAGCAGTCCGCCGAAGCGCCGCTCTCGGCGAGCGTAGTCGGCCAAGGCGCTGCGCAGCACGTCGGCATCGAACTCCGGCCAGGTCCGCGGCGTCACCCACAGCTCCGCGTAGGAGATCTGCCACAAGAGAAAGTTGCTGACGCGCAGCTCGCCGGCCGTGCGGATCAAGAGGTCGGGGTCGGGCATGCCGGCCGTGTAGAGATGCTCGGCGAAGCGCTCCTCGGTAACCTCCTCGGGGCTGATGCCGCTGGCGACCAGGTCTCGGGCCGCATCCACGATCTCCGTCCGACCGCCGTAGTTGATCGCCAGGCACAAGGTCAGCCCGGTGTTACTGGCACTCAGGGCGACGTTCTGGTCGAGTTCTTTGAGCACCTCGGCCGGCAGTCCCTCGCGCCGGCCGATGCTGGCGAAGCGGATATTCTGCTCCATGATCTCGGCCCGCTCCTCGACCAGATACTGTTCCAGGAGCAGCATGAGGAATTCGAGTTCCTGCTTGGGCCGCTTCCAGTTTTCAACGCTGAGGCAGTAGAGCGTGAGCTGCTGCAGGTCGAGCCGGCAGCATTCCTCAATGGTGGCACGGACGCTGGCCACACCCCGCCGATGACCTTCGATCCGTGGCAGTCCCTGCTGGCGAGCCCAGCGGCCGTTGCCGTCCATGATGACGGCGACGTGGCGTGGGAGCTGGTCGCGGCTGAGTCCCAGTCGCGCGAGTTCGGCCTCGGTGTAGGGTTGCTGCCGGGCCATGGTGTCACGGTTCCTCGGAATCAAAGGGGTCGCTGTCGGCGCTTTCAGGCTCCGAAGCGAAGTCGCTCTCGGCGTCCTCCGCGTCGGCCTGAGAGTGGGGCGCGCTAGCTGCTTCGTAAACGGCCAGAATCTCGGCCGCGAAGGAGGCATCGCCGGCCCGAACCCAGAGTTCGACCATGAAATCCATGCCGCCGTGAATGGCCGTCAGGTGGCTGCCCAGCACCCGGCAAGGAATGTCCTCGGCCTCCAGGGTCAAGCGGCAGATCTCGGCGAGGAACGGACCGGAGACCTGCCGCAAGAGGACCAGGGGCTCATCCATGGCGCCTGCTCCATGCCAGATATTGGTTCATGGCTTCATCCCCTGGGCCACCAGGAAGCGTTTCAGGTTGCCATGGGCCATGACGATGGGCGTCTGGTCCTGCAGATGCTGATAGTAGCGGCGCTGGTGTTCGAGGCCCTGCTCCGCCGGAGCCAGCAACGCCCAGGCTTCGGCCAGGAAGGACCTGGCCTCGGCCACGCTGATGGGTTCGGGGACCTCTAGACTCTCGTCGATGCGCACGATGAGCTGCGCAAAGGGGCGCAGCCAGGAGAACCAGGGATCGTCGATCAGAAGCTGCAACAAGGCGCCGGGGCCGGCGACGGGCCCGAAGGCACGCTCATAGTCCTGCCGTTCCGCCTCGATGAGCAACCGATGCAGTTCGAGGAGCTCGCTCCGCAGCGGGTCGAGCAGAGCAGCCACTTCAGGGAGCGGACGGGCACGCGATTTCATGGGGTTCCTTCGCTAGGGCACTCGCCGTATTGTATCCGAGGGCTTGCTGGCGCGGAGCAGAGCAATGAAACTGATCTTCGGTGGGGCAGCAGGCGAGGTGACCGGATCGGCTTACCTCGTCGAAACAGCCAAGGCTCGCGTGCTCGTGGATTTCGGACTCTTCCAGGGAACGGCGACGGCCACCGAACACAACCGCAAGAACGACTGGGTGCCCGCTCAGAAGCTCGATGCCATCGTCGTCACGCATGGCCATCTCGATCACGTGGGCCGGCTGCCCCTCCTGCCGCGGCTCGGATTCAAGGGGCCGATCTACGCCACCCCGCCATCGGTCGAAGTGGCCAAGCTCATTCTCCTCGACGCGGCCTTCCTGCAAGAGGCGGATGCGGCCCGCATCTCCAAACGCCGGCTGAGGACCGGCCGCGCCCCCGTCGCACCCCTTTACACCCAGGACGATGCCGAGAAGGTCTGCAAGCTGTTCAAGGGGGTTCCCTACGGCGAGTCCCGGTACATCGCCCCCGGCCTTCCGATCCGCTTCGAGGAGGCCGGGCACATCCTCGGCTCCGCCAGTGTCGCCCTTACTGTCGAAGAGGGCGGCGGCACGAAGCAGCTCCTTTTCTCCGGTGACGTGGGGCTACGCGGCACACCCCTGCTCCGCGATCCGACGCGCTTCGCCGAGGCCGACTTCGTCGTGCATGAAGCGACCTACGGCGACCGCGACCATCGCAGCCGCTCAGAGACCATCCAGGAGTTCGTTGAGATCCTGCTCGAAGCCGTCGAGAAGAAGCAGAAGGTCTTCATCCCTTCGTTTGCCATCGGCCGCACGCAGCAAATGCTCTACGTGCTGTTCGAGTTGATGCGCGACCGCAAGGTGCCGCGCCTTCCCGTCTTCCTCGACAGCCCGATGGCCATCAAGGCCACCGAGCTTTACCAGGCCTTTCCCGAGCTCTATGACGAAGAAGCCCGGCTCCTCCACGACCGCGAGATCCTGGAGAAGGATTTCAGGTCGGTCCAGGCCACCGCGACTCGAGAGGAGTCGATGGCCTTGAACGATCAGCAGGGCCCCTGCGTGATCATTGCCGGCGCGGGCATGTGCAACGGCGGCCGCATCCTCCACCATTTCAAACATAACCTCTGGCGGCCCGAGACCCGAGTCATCATCGTCGGCTACCAGGGGCACGGAACCCTGGGCTCGGCGCTTGTCCATGGCGCCCGCTGGGTCCGCATCCATGGCGACCGTATCGCCGTCAAGGCGAAGGTCCACACGCTCGGCGGCTTCTCGGCTCATGCCGGGCGCTCCGAACTGCTCGAGTGGTTCGCCCCCCTGGCCAAGAGCAAG
>CALLZJ010000365.1 GCA_937858435.1 uncultured bacterium | reverse complement strand
GTTCGAGCACTTCCCGGACGCCGGGGCCCGCTTTCACGCCGGTGCCCGGCCCGGCGGGAACCAGCACGACGCGCGTCGAGCCATACTTACCGACGATCCGGTGGGGAATGGTGTCGCCCCGCAGCGACACGCGGTGCAGGCTGCGCGAGGCATCCTTGACCGCCTTCTCAACGGCGGGGGGCACTTCGTTGGCCTTGCCATAGCCGTAGCCCACGCGCCCTTGCCGGTCGCCGACCACGACCAGGGCATTGAAGCTAAAACGGCGGCCGCCCTTGACCACCGCGGAGCAGCGGCGAATCTTGATGACCTTGTCTTCCAAACCCTGCGGGGTGCGACTTTCGTTGCCCATGCTGTGCTGGTCCTAGCGCGGTGGAGTTAGAACTTCAGGCCGGCTTCGCGGGCCGCATCGGCCAACGCCTTCACCCGACCATGATAGAGATAGTGGCCTCGGTCGAAGCACACCTGGGTTATGCCTTTGGCCTGCGCCGCGGCCGCGATCTGCTTGCCCACTTCCTGGGCCGCCTTGATGTTGCCGCCGTACGCCAGCCCCGACTTCTTCCCGAGCGTCCCCGCCGCCACCAGCGTCACCCCGGCATCGTCGTCGACGATCTGGGCGTACATGTGCAGGTTGGAGCGGTGCACGGTCAGCCGCGGTCGCGCTGCCGTACCCCGCACCTTCTTCCGCACGTGCGCCTTGCGGCGGCGCTGGCGAACGCGTTTCAGAATCTGGCGATCCATGTCTGCACCACTTCAATGCTGTTGCCGTGTACGACCCACGCTGCCCCGAGCCCCGCCCGAGGTCTAGCCGCCGCTCGCGAACGACTTGCCTTCCTTCCGCCGCACGACTTCGTCGTCGTAGCGGACGCCCTTGCCCTTGTACGGTTCCGGTGGCCGCACCCGCCGCAACTCTGCGGCGAACTGCCCCACCAACTGCTTGTCCGCACCCTTGACCACAATCGTCGTGGTGTCGGGCATCTCCACCTGCAGGCCCGCGGGAATCTTCTTCGGCACGGGATGCGAAAAGCCAACCGTGAGCACGACTGCGTTCTGGTCGATCTTGCCCTGGTAGCCGATCCCCTCGATCTTGAGCTTGCGCTCAAAGCCGGTCGAGACCCCCATCACCATGTTGTTCACCAGGCTGCGGGTCAGACCGTGGACCGCCCGGGCGAGACGCTCGTCGCTGGCCCGTGCGACGGTCAGGGTCTTGGTCTGATCGTCATACTTGATCTGAGCAAGCGGATGGACATCCAGGGCCAACTTGCCCTTGGGCCCTTCGACACTCACCTTCTGACCCTGGACCGCGACCTTGACGCCGGCCGGCAGCACCACGGGCTTCTTTCCAATCCGGGACATGGCTGCTTCCTCTCGCGGCCGGGACTTACCACACGCGGCAGATCACTTCGCCGCCCACCTTGAGCTTGCGGGCCTGGCGATCGCTGAGTACACCCTTACTCGTCGACAGCAGGGAGATGCCCAGACCGTCCACCACCGGCCGCAGATCGCGGAAGCTCCGGTAGATGCGGCAGCCGGGCCGACTCACCCGCTCCAGGTGCTGGATGACGCGCTCACCCTGCGGTCCATACTTCAAGAAGATCCGCAGCACCCGCTTCGGCTTGACGTCGCCGCTCGGCTCAAAGGCCTGGTGGCCGTCGCGCTCCACCTGGTAGCCCAGTTGGTAGTCGACAAGGTAGCCTTCCGCCTTGAGCGCCTCGGCAATGCGCACCTTGAGCGTGGAAGCGGGCATATCGACGAGCGGCCGCTCCACGTGAAGGGCGTTGCGGATGCGCGTCAGCATGTCGGCAATGGGGTCGGTCATCATGGTCGAGCAATCCTGAAGCGAAGCGCGTGTCCGGTGGCAGTCTCCCGAGCTACCAACTCGCTTTTTTCACACCGGGGATCAGACCGGCGGCGGCCATGTCCCGGAAACAAATGCGGCAGATGCCGAACTTGCGGTAGATGGCCCGCGGCCGGCCACACAGCCGGCAACGGATGCGGATGCGAATCTTGTCGCGCGGCCGCAGCACCTGTTTGGTCGGGTTCTTCCGCTGCTCCATGAGCAGCCGCAGCTCCCGCTCGAAACGAACCTTTTTGGCTTTGACGGACATACTGCCTCGGGGTCTAGTCGTCAGTGCGGAACGGCATGCCGAACGCCTTGAGCAGCTCGCGGCCGTGGTCGTCGGTCCGAGCCGAGGTCACGAACGCAATGTCCATGCCCTGGGTGAAGTTAGCCTTGTCCGGGTCTACCTCGGGGAAGACCAGTTGCTCCGTCAGGCCCAGGTTGAAGTTACCCTGGCCGTCGAAGCTCTTGGGATTCACGCCGCGAAAGTCGCGGATACGGGGCAGGACCACGTTGATGAAGCGGTCGAGAAACTCGAACATCCGCCGGCCGCGGAGCGTGACCATGCAGCCGATCGCATAGCCTTGCCGCAGGCGGAAGGTGCTGATCGATTGGCGGGCCTTGGTCGTCACGGCCTTCTGGCCGGCGATCATGGTCAACTGCTGGGTGGCGGTTTCGAGCCGATTCTTGTCCTCGATCGCCTTGCCCACGCCCATGTTGAGGACGATCTTGTTCAGGCGCGGCACGGCCATGGGATTCTTGAGCCCGAGCCGCTTCTGCAGGTCGGGCAGGATTTCCTTCCAGTAGCGTTCTTTGAGCCGAGCCATCGCTTGTCGCCTCGATCCGTTGCCGCCGACGATGCTGACCGTCGGCCTTGTGTCTGCCTGGCGCCGTCCAGAGGACTAGGTCGCCTTCTTCTTGGGTCGGGCCAACGCCCCCATGGCGTTGCCGCACTTCTTGCAATAGCGTTCCTTGCCGCCGTCCGCCGTTTGTCGCCGGCCCACGCGCACGCCCTTCTGGCAGGCGGGGCAGTAGAGCATGACGCGGGAGGCGTCGAAAGGCATTTCCTTGGTCAGCCGGCCGCCCTTGGGGTTGCGACGGTTCGGCTTAATGTGCTTGACCACCTGGTTCACGCCTTCGACCACCACCTGATTCGTGTCGGGAATCACGCGAAGGACGCGGTGCACGGTGGTCTTGCCGCGGGTGCTGTCTTCCCCGCAGCGGATCACGACGGTGTCGTTCTTGCGGACAAACATGGGAGCATTCCATCCAAAGCCACGAAAGACGATGCCGCTGCGCGAGCGGACTACACGACCTCCGAGGCGAGACTGACGATCTTCATGAAGTTCTTGTCCCGCAACTCCCGGGCCACCGCCCCGAAGATGCGCGTGCCGCGCGGGTTCTGCTCGGCGTCGATCAACACCATGGCATTGCGGTCGAAGCGGACATAGCTGCCGTCGGGCCGGCGATAGGGCTTCTTGCAGCGGACGATCACACCCTTGACCACCTCGCCCTGCTTGACTTCACCCCCGGGGATCGCCTTCTTGACCGAAGCCACGATCACATCGCCCAGCCCCGCATAGCGACGCCGGGTGCCGCCCAGCACCTTGATGCACATGCACTCCTTGGCGCCGGTATTGTCGGCGACGTCCAGGTAGGTCGTCATCTGAATCATGGCCGTCTCGCTTCTGATCCGGTGGGGTGGACCGCGGCTGCACTACGAGCCGCTGGCCGATCCCGTCTTCGGTTCCGCCTTGGGTTCTTCCTTCGAACGCTGTACGATCCGCACTAGTTCCCAGTGCTTGAGCTTGGAGACCGGCCGCGACTCGCGGATCTCGACCGTATCGCCCAGCCGCGATTCGTTCTTTTCGTCGTGGACGTAGCAGACAGTCCGCCGCTTGATGTACTTGTTGTACCGCGGGTGCTTGACCAGCCGGGGAATCTCCACGCGGCGGGTCTTGGCCGTCTTGTCGCTGGTCACCTTGCCGACAAACACCTTGCGCATGTTGCTATGCCGTCCGCTCTTGAGCCGCCAGTTGGAGTTCGCGTTCCCGTTGGATCGTCTTGATGCGAGCGATGTACCGCTTCAGCGCCTTGGTCTCATTGGCAATCTGGTTCCGCTCCGAGGTGGTGCGGAACCGAAGCTGAAAAAGGCTCCGGGCCGCATCCCGCAGCGTGAGGCTGAGCTGCTCGGCACTCATCTGCCGCAGTTCGACCGGCTTGAGGAGGTTTTCGGGCATGACGTCAACCTCCGATGGATGGCCGGCGGGCCACAAAGCGGCACTTGAACGGCATCTTGTAGGCGATGCGGGCCAGGCACTGCCGGGCGGCCGCCTCGGGCAGGCCCGCGATCTCATACAGGATCGTGCCCGGTTTCACGACCGCGGCCCAAAACTCCGGCTCGCCCTTGCCCTTGCCCATGCGCGTCTCGGCGGGAATGGCCGTGATCGCCTTGTGCGGAAAGACGCGGATGTAAAGCCGGCCCTCGCCGCGCACAAAGTGGGTGGCGGTCACGCGGCCGGCCTCAATAGATTCCGCGCTCAGCCAGCCGGCTTCCAGCGACTGCAAACCGAAATCGCCGAACGCAACGTGGTTACCCCGCGTTGCTTGGCCGCGAACGCGACCGCGTTGGCTTTTTCGATACTTTACCCGTTTGGGCATTAGGGGCACGGGACGCCTCCTCCAAGTAGTCGCCGTTATTGATCCACACCTTGATGCCGATGTGGCCCTGGGCGATCCAAGCTTCGGTGAATCCGTAGTCGATCCGGGCCCGCAGCGTGGTGAGCGGCACCCGCCCGAGCACGGCCTTCTCGTGCCGGGACATTTCCGCCCCGCCGAGTCGACCCGAAAGGGAAATCTTGATGCCCCGCGCGCCCGCTTCCATCGTCGCGTCCAGGGCCTTCTTCATCGTCCGCCGGAAGCTCGAACGCTTCTCCAGTTGCTCGGCGATGTCCTCCGCCACGAGCTGAGCGCTGAGCTGCGGGTTGTCGACCTTCTCGATCTTGAGGTTGATGCGGCGGCCGGTCAGCTTCTCGAGCTTCGCCGTGAGCGTCTCCACTTCCTGCCCCTTACGGCCGATGATGCCGCCCGGGCGCGAGGTGTAGAGCAGGACCTTCACTTCGTCACGCGTCCGCTCGATCTCAATCCGCGGAATCCCCGCCCGCTTGTAACGCTTATTGATGAACTTGCGGATCTGGAAGTCTTCCACGAGCAGGTCGGCGAACTCCTGCTTGTTCGCATACCAGCGGCTACGCCAATCTTCCATCACCCCGACGCGGAAGCCAATGGGGCGAATCTTCTGTCCCATGTCGCTTTACTCCTGTGCGTCCGCGACGGTGATGTGGATGTGGGCCAGCCGCTTCTTGATTTGGTAGGCCATGCCCCGGGCCCGCGTGTGGATGCGCTTGAACATCGGCCCGCCGTCCACCCGTGCCTCGGTGACGATCAACTCGTCAATGTCCCGGGCTTCGAGGTACTTGGCGTTGCCGACCGCACTGGTCAGCACCGCCTCGATCAGCCGGGCCGAGCGATTGGGATAGTACTTCAGCGCCTCGAGCGCTTCGTCCACCCGCTTGCCGCGGATCATCGTGGCGAACGGCCGCAGCTTGCGCGCCGTCACGTCAGCGTAGTAGTGATGCGCCTTGTACTCCATCGCAACCTCACGGTCTGCCGGCCAATCGTTCGATGCCGTCCCTCAAGTTCCGGGGGCAGGATTTGAACCTGCGACCTCCAGGTTATGAGCCTGGCGAGCTACCACTGCTCCACCCCGGGATGTATTTTCCCGCCGGCCCCAAGCCGAGGGGCCGACTCCTGCTACTTGCTGGCGGCCTGCGACTTCTTGCCGCCGCTGTGCCCCTTGAAAATCCGCGTCGGCGCGAATTCCCCGAGCTTGTGTCCCACCATGTCTTCCGTCACGAACACGCGCGTGTGCTGCTTGCCGTTGTGCACGAGGAACGTGCAGCCCACGAACTCAGGCACAATGGTACAGTCCCGCGACCAGGTCTTGATGGGCTCGCGCTTGGCGCCCATCTTCTGCACCTTGTTGAACAGCCGCCCGTCCACGTAGGGACCTTTTTTCAACGACCGACTCATGTGCGTCCTCTTGGAAGCTCGCCCCGTTCATTCCCGCCGTGCTACGCGCTGCCGATGTAGCGCGGCCCAGGCCGACGCCGCCGTATGATCGCTGCGTTCGTCGGCTTGCGCCGGCTCCGCGTCTTGCCGCCCTTGGACCAGACACCGGTCGGGCCCACGGGGTGGCGTCCGCCCTTGCTCCGCCCCTCGCCGCCGCCCAGCGGGTGGTCGACTGGGTTCATCGAAGTGCCGCGATTGTGCGGCCGCCGTCCGAGCCAGCGCTTCCGTCCCGCCTTGCCCAGCGAAACGTTCATGTGGTCCGGATTGCTGAGTGAGCCGATGGTGGCCCGGCCCGTGGCCGGCACCCGCCGCATTTCTCCCGAGGGCAGCGTGACCTGGGCCCAGCTTCCCTCTCGGGCGGTGAGCGTCGCGCTGCAGCCCGCCGACCGGCACAACTGGCCGCCCCGGCCCGGCTGCAGTTCGATGTTGTGCACCGACATGCCCAGCGGAATCCGCGTTAGGGGCAAACAATTGCCCGCGCGCGGCTCGGCCGTCTCGCCGCTCATCACGCTGTCGCCGGCCTTGAGACCTTGCGGGGCCAAGATGTAGCGAAACTCGCCGTCGGCATAGTGCAAGAGTGCAATCCGGGCCGAGCGATTCGGATCGTATTCGATCGCCACGACCTGGGCCGCCACGCCGTCCTTGTTGCGCTTGAAGTCGATCTGGCGATAGCGGCGTTTGTGGCCGCCGCCCCGGAAGCGGGTCGTCGTGTAGCCCTGGTTGTTCCGCCCGCCCTTCTTCTTGATCGGCCGGAGGAGCGACTTGCGCGGCTTGTGCCCCTTGGCGGTCAGCTCGGCAAAATCGCTGACGCTGGCGTTGCGCCGCCCCGACATGTTCGCTTTGTAGTTTCGAATGCCCATGTCTGCTTCTTCAGTCTGGAGCCTCGATACCGCGCCGTCCCCCGGCGGGGGTCAGCCTCGGGCCTAGAAGAACTCGAGCCGGGGCCGAAGAAACCCGGGGCCCGTTGGCGGGGGGGGCGTTTCCCCCCGCCTTTCTCCAAATCCGGGGGTTCGCCCGGCGGTTGGGGGACCCGCCGCGTCTTGCCGAGCCGATTCTGCGTCCGCACCGCGACCACGCGCACGTTGAACATCTCCGCCACCGCCGCCGCGATCTGCTCCTTGCTCGCCAGCGGACTCACCTCAAAGGTGTAGGCATTGTGCCGGGTCGAAAGGTGCGTGCCCTTCTCCGTCACCAGCGGCCGCAGGATGATCTGGTAGGACTCCAGCTCGGGGCCGGTGCCACGCACCCGCCGCGGCGCGACCGCCGTCGCCGGCTTTCCTGTTGCTTTGCTTGTCTCGGCCATGACCAGCCTCTCTCGCCTTATCCTTGGGTCCGCGGCCGTCGCAGCGCTTCGAGCGCCGCCCGGGTTAGGAGCAGCCGCTTGCGCCGCAGCACGGAGTAGGTGTTGAACTGCGTCACTGGATGAATCTCGACCCCGGCGATGTTCCGTGCCGCCCGGTGCAGTTCGTCACTGGGCTCCGGAATGCCGATCAGGCAGGTCTCGCCGTTGAGCTTCAAGGCCTTGAGCACACTGGCGACGTTCTTCGTCTTCGGTGCGTCCAGCCGTAGGTCATCCAGAATGACCGCCTCTTGGTCCTGGAACTTGCTCAAGAGAGCCATGCGGATGGCAGCCCGCACCGCCTTCTTGGGCAAGTGGTATTCGTAGTCGCGCGGCTTGGGGCCCTTGGCCGTGCCACCGCCCCGGCGCTTGTTCGTCCGCCGCGTGCCCACCCGGGCGTTGCCCGTACCCTTCTGGCGGAAGAGCTTCTTGGTGCTGCCGGCCACCTCGCCCCGCCGTAGCGTCGAGTGGGTGCCCCGGCGCCGATTGGCCAGATGCATCAACACCACGTCGTGCAGCAACTGCTTGTTCACTTCGCCGCCGAATTCGGCCGGGTCGACTTCCACGGTGCCGACGGCATCACCCTTCTGGTTGTAAACATTCAGCGTGAGCATGGCATTCCGTGTCCTGTCCTGCGGGGCCGGCCCCTGCCGGCACCACGAGTCCAACGCGCTTCGGCCCCTGCCGACGCCGCCGGGCCTACCTCTGCCGAGAAAGGGACCGCGCTAACCGGCCGCCGAGGCCTTGATCTTGATATCCACCCCTGCGGGCAGACTCAACTTGTTCAGCGCGTCGATCGTCTTGCTGGTGGGCTGGATGATGTCGATCAGCCGCTTGTGCGTGCGGATTTCGAATTGCTCCCGCGACTTCTTATCGATGTGCGGGCTTCGCAGCACGGTGTAGCGCTGGATGCGCGTCGGCAACGGGATGGGCCCGTGCACGATCGCTTCCGTGCGCTTGGCGGTGTCGACAATCTCTTGAGCAGAGCTGTCCAGGACGGCGTGATCGTACGCCTCCATCCGAATTCGGATTCGCTCGCTGCTCGCTCCAGCCACGGCTTTTCCCTTTCTTTCACCGGCGGGGCGGCTCAGCGTTCTTCACGACGCATTTGCCGATTGACTGCATTCTCGTTCAGCCCGCCGCGGTCAAGCCGCTACGGGGGAAAAATCGTTGTAGGCCAAGGGTGTCCGGCGGCAAGGTTCTCAGCAAAAAAATGTCGAAACTTGCGCCTCGATGCCGCGCGCCAGCGCAGACAAAAAGTGAACCCAGCCGCGACCGAAGTCACGGCTGGGTCGGTGTGTGGTTGGACTAGTGTGGGGTACTAGTCAAC
>CALLZJ010000364.1 GCA_937858435.1 uncultured bacterium | reverse complement strand
CGCCAGACTCAGCGGCGTGGCGGGAAGGAGGGAATGAGACAGCGGCCGCGGCGGACCACCCAGGAGCCATTGGCCCAGCCCCGACCAGGCCAGTCCGAGCCAGACAATGACGACGCTCACCAACAGCGGCCGGGACGCGCGGGCCAGGCTGGAGGAGCCGATGGCCGACTCGGCGGCGGTCGAACCCGGCGGCGCGTCGGGGAGCCGGGGCGGCATCGCCCAGCCGGCTTCAGTCTGATTCGCCGCCGCGCGCTCGGCCCGCAGCCGCAGGAACCGGCCCCAGGCCGGCACGCAAATCCAGGGCACGAGCATCACCCACCACGGCATCATCCGCTGATGCAAGAACGTCTGCCCGCCGATCAAGCCGAGCATGATTAATTGGCCCATCGGGATGACGCCGCGCGGCGTCAGCCCCCGGGGATCGGCATCCGGGTTCCGCTGCGGCAAGACGAAGGACAGCATCAGCGTGGACAGGATCACCAGCAGCGAGGCGAAATAGGCGAACCCCCAGGGCGAGTCCCAGGCGATCCGCTTCCATTCGTCCATGTCCACGATGTTGGGATGATTGCTGATCGCAAGGACATTGGCCGTGATCCAAACGCCGCCCGGCGTGCCGAAGCTGAGCGCGACGCAACTGACCCAGAAGACCCGGAACAGCTCGCGGAAGCGGGGATGGCGGTAGTAAGCACGAACGTCGAAACCGGCCTGGCGGAAGATGAGCAGCACCTGGCCGCCGAGGTAGCCCACCCACAGGAACAGCCCAACGAGATAGGAGCCGTGCAGATTGCCCCAAAGGACGAACAGCAGGACGGCGACGATCTGGAGCGGCCAACCGAGCCGCGGCAGGCTGAGCAACAGCAGCATGGCGGCACAGCAGACCTCGCCGAACACCTGGGGGCGCAGCACGCCGATGTTCGCAAAGCTCAGACCCAGCATGAGCAGGAGGGCCGCCACGGCAGCGGGGCCCGAGCCACTGACACAGCGGAAGGCGAAGAAGAGGAGCAGACAGCGCAGCGCGACGGCCACGGCATGCAGGCCGCGGAGCGCCTCCACGCCGCCCGGCGCCGCTGGGATCGCTTCGCCATCACCCGAGGCGATCGCGCCGGCCCGGTAAGTCTCGTAGAGCAGCGTCTGACTCAGCCAGGCCGTGGGATGATTCGCCTGGCGGGGGCCAGCCGCGTCGAAGAGGAAGGGCTCGGTCGCCGGGATCTGCCCCGTCTCTCGCAGCGCCTCGCCGAACTTCATGTGGCCCCAGACGTCGGTATGCCAGAGCACCGAGTGATTGACGAAGAGGAAGGTGAAAGCGACGATGCCAATCGCAAAGACCGTGGCGGCACTGGGGCGCAGCCAGGCGGGCAGCGACTGTGCAGGTAGCGGACTGGAAGGCATGGGTGTAGGCACGGGGGCCGTCGCTTGCCGATCCATCAACAACGATCTCATCCTTGCTCATCCCTGAAGTGGAAACCCTGTTCGGGCCACGCCCTCCTGGCGTGGCTGCCTCAGGTGCCCCCCGCCGGGCCAACGACCAGGCACCGCCGCAGAGTGTAACAAACCTCGGCCGGGGCTACAGCGCCGCTTTGCGGCCCGCCCGGCTGGGCTCGATGCAGGCCCCCGCCGTGGGAAGCATCTTGGCCGGGCTGCATCGCCCCTCGGGATTGAAGACCCGCCGAACCTGCCCCATGAAGGCCAGATCGGCCGGGCTGAACATCCGCGGCATAAAGTCCAGCTTCTCCACGCCGATCCCATGCTCCCCGGTCACACTGCCGCCCTGGGCCAGGCATTCGGCCAGAATCTCGTGGCTGGCCGCCAGCACGCGGCGGACCTGATCGCGATCGCGCTCGTCGAAGAGCAGGATCGGGTGCAGATTGCCGTCACCCGCATGGAACACGTTGGCAATCCGCAGCCCCGCCGCGGCGCCGATCTCCCGTATCCGCCGCAGCATGTGGGGCAGCCGGGTTCGCGGCACGACCCCGTCCTGGGTGCAGTAGCTCGGAGCCAGCCGGCCCACGGCTCCAAAGGCCTGCTTACGGGCCTTCCACAGAGCCAGCCGTTCGGCCTCGGTCGCCGCCAGCCGCACCTGCCGGGCTCCGTTCTTCTCTGCCAGGGCCCGAATCCGCTCCGCTTCTTCGTCCAGCCCCGCCGCCAGACCGTCCACCTCCATGATGAGCACCGCGCCCGCATCGAGCGGAAAGCCCAGCCGAAACGCCTCCTCCACCGCCTGCAGGATCAGTGCATCCATCATCTCCAGGGCGGCCGGGACGATGCCCGAGCCGATGATGTCGCTAATCGTGGCCGTGGCCGCGTCCACCGTCTCGAACACGCCCAACAGGGTGCGGTAGGCTTCGGGGTTCGGCGTCAGGCGGACCCACACCTTGGTCACGATGCCAAACGTCCCCTCGGAGCCCACCACCAGACCCGTCAGATCGTAGCCTGGCTGATCGGACTGCGGCCCGCCGACCGTGACGATCTCCCCGCTCGGCAGGACGATCTCCAGGCCCAGGACATGGTTGACCGTCACGCCGTACTTGAGCGTGTGCGGTCCGCCCGAGTTGGTCGCCACGTTGCCGCCGATCGTGCAGGCACCCTGGCTCGAAGGATCGGGGGCGTAGTGCAGGCCATGTTCCCGGACCCGCTGGGTGAGCCAGAGGTTGACCACGCCCGGCTCGACGATGGCATAGCGGTCCGCGACGTTGACCTCGAGAATCCGCTTCATCCGGGTGAGTGCGATGACGACGCCGCCGCCGACGGGCAAGCAGCCCCCGGCCAGGCTCGTCCCCGCACCCCGGGGCAGGAAGGGTAGATCGTACTGTCGGCAGACCCCGACGATGGCGGCCACCTGCGCCGCCGAGCTGGGGAAAACGACGACGTCGGGCCGGTTCTTCTCCAGCGTGTAGCCATCACACTCGTAGACGGCCAGATCGCTCGGCGCGGTGAGGAGACCTTCGGAGCCGACAATCGCAGCCAGGGCCGAGACCCAGGGAGGCGTGGCCATGCACGGGGTCCCTCCGGACCGGTGGACGGAGCGGCCAGGCGCCCCGATCCTCCTAGAAGAACTGGGACCAGCGGAAGTCGCGAATCTGCGGGCGGGGGTTCTTGGCCATCTGGATGGTCACGTCGGCCAGGCACTTGAGCGCCCAATCGAAGTAGAAGGGCTGCAGCGAGTAGATGTCCAGGTCGGGAGCGGGATTCATGAAGTCGATGGCATAGGGCACGCCGTCCTTGATCGCGAACTCGATCGAGTTCATGTCGTAGCCGAGGGCCCGAACGATCTTCTGCGCGTCCTCGATGATCCGCTTGCGGAGCGGCGGGTTGGGGTACTGCCGGGCCACAATGTACTTGCGGTTCCCGGGGGTCATAGTGAATGGGCTGGATATGCTCCTGCCCGAAGCAGAGGCAGCGAACGAAGTAATCCCACTGAATGAACTCCTGGACCACCATGGTGAGCAGCCCGGAGCGGTTGTAGTTGTAGATGAGTTCCTCGAGGGAGTGGCAGACGTAGACGTTGTGCCAGCCGCCGCCGTGCGCGTCCTTGAGCACGCAGGGCAGGCCGACGTGCTCGATGATGCCATGCCAATCGAGCGGGAACTCCAGGTTCCGCAGGCTCTCGTTGTGGACGATCCCGGGAACGTAGTCCTTGTTGGGCAAGGCGACGGTCTTGGGCGAGGCGACCCCGATCTTGCAGGCCAGCGAGGCGCCGAAGAACTTGTCGTCGGCCGTCCACATGAACGGGTTGTTGATGACCTGCACGCCCTGGAGGACGGCGTTCTTGAGATAGGTCCGGTAGTAGGGCACTTCGTGGGAGATACGGTCGATGAGCACGGCATAGGGGCACGGCTCGTTCATCCGCGTGCCACCGATCTTGATGAACTCGGCGACGACGCCCTCCTTGCGACTGGCGACCTCCTCGATGAATTTGGGCGGGAAGGACCACTCGCGGCCGACGATCAGTCCGATCTTGAGGGGCGTTGCCATGAGGTGCTCGTCAGTGCCAAGGATAAGGGCCGAGCGGATGGGCCGCGACCTAGTCGTGCCCACCCATGTACAGCCGGATCATGTGCTTCCAGTGCGGCCAATCGTGGCTGAAGCCGTCCCACACCCGCAGGGCATTGCCGATGCCCTTGGACCAGAGCAGACCCGAAAGCCGGCGGTTCTGGTCCACGTTGTAGTCGGTTGCGCCAACGGCCATAATGATATCGAGCCGGCGCAAGGCGTCGAGCCGATGGGGCTCATGCTCGTTCGAGATGAACTCCATCGGATTGTTGAGATAGACGCACTCGTTGTGAAAGCCGTAGCAGAATTTCGTGATGTCGCACAGGGCGCTCATGGCCAGGATGCGGCCAACCCGCTGCGGATACTTCAAACCGAAGGACAGGGCGTGGAACCCGCCGAAGCTCGCACCCGTCAGGATGACGAAGGGATTCGGGTTCTTCTTCTCCATGAGCGGATAAAGCTCGTTGTTGAGATAGTCGTGGTAGCGCTGGTAGCCGCGGCACCGCTCCCCGACCGGCAGGTGGTGGCCGTACCAGCCCCATTCGTCGTAGTTGTCGAGGCAGTAGAACTGCAGCCAGCCCCGGTGGACGTGCTCGCCCAGCTCGCCGATGAGGCCCCGGTCTTCCCAGTCCCAGTGCCGGCCGCGAGTCGAGGGGAAGACGATGACCTTGGCACCGGCATGACCGTACACCAGAAGGTCCTGGTGCTTGCCCAACGTCGGGCTGAACCAACAGTGATGTTCTTTGTGCATGGGCCCATGGCTAAAGCGTAACCGCCCGCGGTAGGCGGCAAGGCGACGGCACGACCATCCGCACTGGTGAATCTAACCGGCCCGACTAGCCCGCTGCCAGATCGATTGGGGCTTTTTGCCGCCGATACTGCCGGGCCGCGTCGATAAATTCGGCAAACAGTCGCCGCATGGGAGGCGACGATTCCGTCAATTCCTCGGGATGCCACTGCACGCCCAGCAAGAACGAGCCGTTCGTCCCCTCCAGCCCCTCGATCAGCCCGTCGGGCGACCAGGCGCTGGCCACCAGGTTCTGCCCCAGTTCCTTGATCCCCTGGTGGTGCATGCTGTTCACTTCCACCTCGGCGGCACCGAGCAGTCCCGCCAGCCGGGTGCTGGGGTCCACCCGCACCTTGTGAATCAGCATGTCCCGTGTGAAGCTGTTCTCGGGATTCGGAAAGTAGTCGTGCTTGATGGAGCCCAACCGGTGCGCCTGCACGTCCTGGAAGAGCGTCCCGCCCACCGCGACGTTGATGACCTGCACCCCCCGGCACACTCCGAATAACGGCTTGTGGTCGGCGATGCACCAGCGGATGAGCCGAATTTCGGTCCAGTCTCGGGGCAGGTCGGTCCGGCCGCACTCGGGGGCCTTGTTCTCCTCGTAAAACGAGGGGTCGACGTCCACGCCACCCGTCAGGAACACGCCGTCCAGCCGATCGTAGATGGCCCGGAGCGTCGCTTCATCGTCCATGAGCAGGGGGATAGGCCACGGCACGGCCCCCTCCTGGACCAGCGACTTAATGTAGCGCTGACCCATGATCCAGCACATGGGCGTCTGCCCGGGAATGGGCTCCAGCGTTTGCGTGGCCGTGCCAATGATGGGCTGATCAGACAACTTTCGACGCTCCACCGACCCAGCCCGGACGGGTGCCCAGGCCCAATACCGTATCCGCTAGCCTAAATGGCTGGCCGATTTTGTCAACCACAGTAAAGCCGCATTGTGCCCGGAGTTGGCAACACCCTCCGGCCCCAGCCGCACCCGGCCAGCCGGCCCCCCTCCGTTGAGTTCCCGGGCGAGGCGCGATAGGCTACGGGGGTCTTGCATGGAGGCCCCTGTGACTGCCCTGCTCATCCGCCAGCTTGCCACCGTGGCTCGGGATCGGCTCCTGGACGAAAAGCGGCTCCTGGCCCCGTCGCTGCGGGTGGGCCGGCAGTGGGTCCAGCAGGCCGCCCGGCTTCGTGCCGGCCTGGTCAACGTCCGGGTCACCACGCTCAAACGGCTCGCCGTCGACCTGACCCTGCGCCGCCAGCAAGTGCTCAATCGCTCGCTGCTCTGCCGCCGGGCCCAGCGCCTCCTCGTCGAACAGGTCTGGCGCGACCAAAGGCAGGCCCACTCCGAAGGTGAACTGGCCCGGCAGCCCTGGGCCGATCTCCTCGCCCCCAGCCTGGCCCGCACCCTCCTCGACCTCCGTCTGGCCGGCGTCACTCCGGACGACGTGCTCCAGGCCGACCTGTCCAGAGGCAAGCGGCTCGAACTGGCCGAACTCCTGCGCCGCTATTCCCAAGCTCTGGACGCCTACGCAGCCATCGACGACGCGATCCTCTTCGACTGGGCGGTCGAGGCCATTCTTGACCAACCCCTGGCCCTGGGACCTCGGACCTGCTTCCTGGTCCCGGCCGACCTCACCGCCGACGGGCTGCCCCGCCGCCTGCTCGACCAGCTTCCCGGCGACCAACCCCATTGGCTCGCGACCGATCCACTCGATGCCCTGCCCGCCGACGAACCCATGACCGATCGGGGGCGACTGCGATTCCTCTTCACTCCCGAAGCCGCCCCGCCCGTGGTGCGCGATGGCAGCGTCCACCTGGTCGCGGCCGTCGATCCCGCCGCCGAGGTCGACGCCGTTCTCCGCACCGCCCTGCAAGAGGGCTGGCCCCTTGACCAGATCGAAGTCCTGCACAGCGACGACGCCACTTACCTGCCCCTCTGGCTCGAACGGGCTGCCGCCCTCGCCACCGCCGCCGTCCCAGAACTGAAGGACGGCGTGCCCGTGAACTTCGCCCAGGGTCTGCCCGTCCGCCTCACACGCCCTGGTCGGGCCTTGATCGCCTGGCTCGATTGGATCGATCACGACTTCGCTCAGACCCGTCTCTTGGACCTGCTCCAGGACGAACTGCTACGGCCCATCGACGAGGGCCGCTCCGTCCCCTGTGTCAACGCCGTCCGGCTGCTCCGCAAGCTCCCCGTCGGCTGGGGCAAGGCCCGCTGGCTGGAACATCTTCACGAGGCCCGGGAGAGCAAGCCCGCGCAGGATGCTGAGACGTGGAAGCGGGTCCGCAACTGGCTGCGACGACTCCTGCAGCTCGTGCCGCCGCCCGACACCGCCCCCACCGTGTGGCTCAAGGCTGCCGAGAGTCTCCTGCACGAGCTGCCCGTGAGTCCGAATGTACAAGACCAGCAAGCTGCCCATCGGCTGCTAGCCGAGATCGCGGAATACCGCCTGGAGGCCGAACGCTTCGCCGCGGCTCCGCGGGACATGGTCGCCGAGCTGCGCGAACTGGTCGAAGGCCTGACCGTCACCAGCCAGGGTCCCCGCGCTGGGGTGCTGCACGTGGCCCACTGGGAGAGCGGGGGGCACTCGGGACGGCCGATCACGTTCCTCCTGGGGCTCGACGAGGACCGCTTCCAGTTTACGCCACTCACCGATCCGCTCCTGAGCGATGCCGAGCGCCGGCAGGTCTCGCCGGAACTGGCCACCGCCCAGGACCGCTCCGCCCAGCGGCGCGCCCGCCTGAGCCACCTCCTCGCCCGGCTCCGCGGCCAGGTCTGGCTCAGCTATCCCTGCTGCGACGTGGGCAAGAACGATGAGGTCGCTCCCAGCGAGGTCGTCCGTCGGGTGCGACGTCTACTCGACATCCAGACCAAGGAGAAGCTGCCCATCGCGGGGCTCTTCCCCAGTTCCGGCGCGCCCTGCCTGGCACGCGACGATGCTTGGCTCACGATCCAGCCCGCCCGGTTCACGGAGCAGGCGGCCCTGGCCTTGCTCGACCGCCACCATCCCCACTGGGCGGATGGGCTCCGGGCCGATCAAGCCCGCGCCAGCGCGAACTTGACGCCGTTCGATGGCTGGGTGCCCGCCGCGGGCCGGGTGTTGGGCCTGGATGGCCCGACGCCGCTGGAGTTCTCCCCGAGCACCTTGGAGACCCTGGGCCGCTGCCCGCTCGCCTTCTTCTTCCAGACCCTCCTCAGGCTCAAGGAACCGGAAGAACCGGATGAAGCCGAGCCAGGCGGCGAGCGCTGGCTGGCCGCGAACATCCGGGGCTCGGCCCTGCACGATCTGTTCCACCGCTTTACCTCTCTGCTCATCGCCCAGGATCGCCGCCCCAGCCTCGAGCGTGACCGCGGCCAGATCGTTACGCTCCTCCAGCAGATCCTCGCCCGCCAGGAACGCCGGACGCCGATGCCCAGCCCCAGCGTCCACCGTCAGGAGGTCCGCGACCTGACCCAGGTCGCCCTCCTGTTCCTGGCCGAGGAAGCCGACCCCGCCTACCGCGGCCGCGCCTGCTATGTCGAGGTGTCGGTGCGCCACCGCCGGGACGAAGCGACGTCGCCGCTCGACCACCCGGAGCCCCCGCGGGTCGAAGGCGCCCCGGGGCTGGCCCTCCGCTTGACAGGCAGAATCGACCGCATCGACCAGGTCGACCGTGGGCTGCCGCGCGCGGGAGAAGAGGCGGAGACCGAGTTCTGGGTCTGGGATTTCAAGACGGGCAGACCCTACGACCGTGAACCCAACGATGTCCGGGCCAAGGGCCGGCACATGCAGCCGCTGGTCTACACGCAGATCGCCACCCAGCGGCTGCGTGCCGAACAGCATCTCGGACCCCAGGGGCAAGTGGCCGGCTTTGGGTATTTCTTTGCCAGCACGGCCGGAATGGGGGAGCGCCAGGTCTGGAGCCAGGACGCCTTGAGTCAGGCCCAGGAGGCACTGGCCCGGGTGCTGCGGCTGGCTCACGTGGGCACCTTCCTGGCCACGCAAGACGAGCGCGATTGCACGTTCTGCGACTTCAGATCCATCTGCTCGATCCCGGCAGCCAATCGGGCCACGCTCCACAAGCTGGATCACATCGGGCAAGCGGACGTCGACCCCGAAGTCGTTACCGCCGTCTCCGACTGGGCCGCCATGCGCCTGGGCCCTTCGGGTTCCCGCTCCCAGCAGTCAGCCGATGCCGACGAGGAGGCGCCATGACCGCCCAACCTCGCCCGGCCGATCAGCCGACCCGTGACCGCATCCTGAGCGACTTGAAGACCACGTTCATCGTCGAGGCCGGGGCCGGTTCGGGGAAGACGACTGCCTTGGTGGGACGGCTGGCGGCCCTGCTCGAATCGGGGCGAGCCGAGCCCGAGCAGGTCGCCACCGTCACCTTCACCCGCAAGGCCGCCACCGAGTTGCGGCAGCGGATCGCTGAGCACTTCGATTCGAAACTCACGGAGGAAACGCCACCCCATCTCGTCGACCGGCTGACCAAGATCCGGCAGGAGCAGGATCGCATCTTCATCGGCACGATTCACTCCTTCTGTGCCCGGCTGCTGCGGGAGCGGCCCTTCGAGGCCGGCGTGCCAGCCGATTTCACCGAACTGGACGAGCCCGAGAACATCGCCCTGCTCGAAGAGGCTTGGAACGACTTCGATACCGAACTGCACCGGCGCCAGGACCCCGATCTGGAACGACTCGGCGACGTCGGACTCAGCCTCGCCCAGTTGCGGCCAGCCTACCTGAAGCTCGCGGATTACAGCGACATCGGCGACTGGCCCACACCGGCCGCCGCGCCGCCCCAGGTCGCTCCGCTCCGGGACGCCTGCCGAGCCTGGCATGAACGCATCGCCGACATTCTCGACCAGGTCGACCGCCAGCCTGGCAAATGTGCCCTCCTGCGCCACTTCAGCCGGGTGCTGCGGCATGCCCGCATCCGCGACCTCGACCAACTGGTCGATCTCATGGAACACGTGGAGTACATGGCCCGAGACAAGAGCCCGACCAAGAAGTGGTGGCCAAAGCAGGTGGACGCCAAGGCCCTTCAGGAACAGTGGCAAGCCTTTATCGCCGACACGCTCCAGCCCGCCCTCGCCTCCTGGCAGGCCCACCGCTATCCGCTGGTCATGGGGCTGCTCCGCCGCGCTGTCGCCCACGCCCACCAGGTCCGCCTGCGGAGCGGCAAGCTGAGCTTTCAGGACCTCCTCCTCGGTGCGGCCCGGGTGCTGCGCGAGTCGCCTTCAGCCCGCCGCGCCTTGCAAGCCCGCTGGCCCTTCCTCCTCGTCGATGAGTTCCAGGATACCGACCCCATTCAGGCCGAGGTGCTGCTCTGGTTGGCCGACGACGGCCGTTCGCAGCCCCGGGTCTGGACCCAGACCCGACCCCGGCCCGGCAGCCTCTTCATCGTCGGTGACCCGCAGCAGTCCATCTACCGCTTCCGACGTGCCGACCTGGTGACCTATCAGCGGGTGAAGGAAGTGCTCCAGGCCGGCGGCAGCGAGGTGCTCCACCTGTCGACCAGCTTCCGGGCCCGCCCCGAACTCGTGGCCTGGTGTAACGAGGTGTTTGCGGACGTTTATCCGAAGCAGCCCACGCCGACCATGCCCGCCTTCCAGCCCCTGGTCGCAGCCCCCGGAGCCACGTCGACGCCCGTGCCTCCTCTCGTCCGCATCCTGTCTGCTCAGCAAGGCAAGAAACTGGGCGCCGTCGTGGATGACGAAGCCGAGGAGATCGCCGAATACATCGCCCAGGACCAGCGGGCCCATCCAGCGCGCCCCCTCAACGAGTTTCTGATTCTGACGCGGAAGAAGGCGCGCCTGACAGGCTATGCCCAGGCCTTCGCTCGGCGCGGCATTCCCTTCGAGATCACGGGCGGCAGCCGACTCAACGAGTTACCCGAACTGCGTTACCTGACGCAGATCGTGGAGGCCATCGCCTATCCCGAACGGCCGATCAGCCTGGTCGCCGTGCTCCGCGGTCCGATGTTCGGCCTCAGCGACGCCCAGCTCTTCGCGTTCGCCCGGATCGAGGAACGCTTCAACTGGCGGCACGATCTCCCTTCGGGCTTGCCGCCGCAGGACGTGCCGCAGTGGGAGCGGGCGTGGCAAAAGCTGCGGGAGATTGCCGGCTGGTTCCGGTCCGGGCCCGTCCTGGCGGGGCTGGAGCGGCTATTGACCGCAGGCGGCCTTGTGGCTCAGGCGGCTCTGGCGGGCGGCGGGGAGGAAGCGGGCGAAGACCTGCCCAAGCTGCTCGGCCCCTGCCGGGCCCGCCGACTCTAGGTCACCGCGCTCCGCGGCGGCCATCGCTTGCTCAAGCGCTGGCTCGACGGCCAGGAAGCTCTGGACGGATTGAGCCTGCCTCCCGCCCTCCGGCCCGCCGTCCGAATCATGAACCTCCACAAAGCCAAGGGGCTGGAGGCGCGGGTGGTCTTTCTCTCCGACCCCTCGGGCATCCAGGAACGTCTGGAATTGCACGTGGACCGCAACGTGGAACCCAGCCAGGGCTACCTGCTCGTGCAGACCCAGTCCTATGGTCGAAGCCCCGGAAAGACGCTGGCCCGGCATCCAGACTGGCCCCGCTACGAGGCGATCGAACGCGACCACTTACGCTCCGAGGAACAGCGGCTGCTCTACGTCGCCGCCACCCGGGCCGGCCAGCAGCTTCTGATTTCGCAGAATGCCGGCCGGGCCAAGAGCGTCTGGGGGTTCTTCGCCCCGCACATGGAAGAGCGCCCGCTGTTGGCCGCGCTGCTCACGCCCGCACCTCCGACCGAACCCACGCCCGCCGCCGCCGAGCCTGCCGACCCCGTGCCGGAGCCGGAGGCCTTCGCCGCCACCTGGCAGCGTAGCCTCGTCACCTCGGAGCAGGTGAAGCCGCTCAAACAATGGGCGCTGGGCCATGTGGTCCTGCCCCTGCTCAGCCAACGGCTGGACGATCCCGCCCTGCGTGCCGACCATGGGGCGGACTGGGGAACATTGATTCACACGCTCCTGGAAATGCGGCTCCGGGAACCGGACCTGCCGAGCACGGTCGTTGCCGCCGCCCTGCTAGACGAGTTGGAACTCAGCAGCAGCCTGGTGCCCCTGGCGGTCAATCAGGTCGAAACGGTGGCGAAGTCGCTGCTCTGGCGTCGAGCCCGCCGGGCACCGGTTTGCCTCACCGAGGTACCCGTCGATGCGGTCATTCCCGGGACCGATCTGCTGGTGCGGGGCGTCATCGACCTGGCATTCCAGGAGCTGCTCGGTTGGATTCTCGTCGATTACAAGACCGACCGGGTGCCTCGGCGTCGGCCCCGCCCCCTCACTGAGCACTACCGACCCCAACTCGATGCCTATGCCCAGGTCTGGGAGCAAGTCACGGGGATGAACGTGATCGAGTATGGCATCTTCTGGGTCAGGCTCGGTGAGTCCGACCCCCTCCTGCTGCGGTAAAGCAGGCCCGCCACACAAGTTGGCTTCCCAACTGCGTACAATGATAGATGACCCATACTCGCTCTGCCCAGAGCTACCCCGCTCGGAGGGTTTGTCGTGAAGCACCTTGCTTGCGTTCTGGGTCTTTGGTTTCTGGCCGCTCCGTTGGCCCTGGCGCAGGGGCAGCCGCAGCCTGGCCCTCGCCCCGGCCAGCCCCGCTCTCCCTTCGCGCCGCCCGTCCCTGTCATCCCCACGCCGAGCTTCAACCCAGCCCTGGGCGGCTTTGCCAAGACGCCGGTCGAGGTCTGGTGGTGGCTCGATCCCTACTGGACCTGGTACTACCCCTGGTTCAACGCTGTGACCGGCAACGGACTCCCGTTCCCCTTGGTCACCTCGGGCGGCTATCCCATTTGGTTCCCCTATGCCGTTCCCTACGCCGTGCCCTATGGCGTGCCGTACGGCATGCCCGTCCCCACGCCGATGCCTAGAGCGGCGGCCGCTCCCAAGCCGGCCGAGGATCGGCCCGGGCCGCCGAAGGATGACCTCGACGCCCGGGCGCGGATGAACAACGAGATTCGGGCGGGCAACGGCTACCTCGCCATGGGTGAGGTTCCGCGGGCCCTCCGCAGCTACGAAGCGGCCGCCATCCACATGCCCCTGGACCCGATGCCCCTCTTCCATCAGGGCCAGGCCCTCCTCGCCCTGGGACAAGCCAACCGGGCCGTCGTCGTCATCCAGCGGGGTCTGAAGTGGCAGCCGGAGTGGCCCGCCAGCGAGTTCGCGCCTCGGTCGCTGTACGGCTCGCGGACCGCCGCCTTTGAACGCCATTTGGCTGCCCTCGCGGACCAGGTCGATAAGAACCCCAACGACGCCAGTCTGCTGTTCCTCTTGGGCTACCAACTCTGGTTCGACGGCCGCCGCGAACAAGCCGTGCCGCTCCTACGCCGGGCTGCCGCCCTCTCCGTCGACACCGAGCACCTCAAGGGCTTCCTGCAGAAATAGCAACCCCATTGACCCAGGAGCAAGACGAAGCACATGCCAGGGACCTACCGGGGGCACGGCCTCGAATTCATGTATCCCGAGAACTGGGCGCTCGGCGAGGAGCAGACCGATGAAGCCTGGGCGGTGAGCCTGCAAAGCCCGGGCACGGGCTTCGTCCAGGTGATTGGCCACCCCGATCGGCCCCGCACCGAAGACGTGCTCGAAACGACGCTCGGCACCTTGCG
>CALLZJ010000363.1 GCA_937858435.1 uncultured bacterium | reverse complement strand
CCCCCGGTCTTGCAGGTAGCGGTTGAAGCGGGCCTGGTAGATCGAGGTGATCGGTCCCAGCCCCATCGACACCGTGGGATGTTCCCAGAAGTTGGGCATGAGCCAGGGATGGGGGTAGGAGCTAAGCCCGCCACCCTCGGCCAGTTCGCGGCGGAAGTTCTCGAGATGCTGCTCGGAGAGTCGGCCTTCGAGAAAAGCCCGGGCATAGATGCCAGGCGAAGCATGCCCCTGGAAGAAGATCTGATCGCCGCCCCCCTCCGCGCTGTTGCCCATGAAGAAGTGGTTGAAGCCCACCTCGTACATCGTGGCGGCCGAGGCGTAGGTCGCCAGGTGGCCGCCGATGCCCTTGGACTTGGTGCCGGCCCGGACCACCATGGCCATCGCATTCCAGCGGACGAGCCCCTTGATCCGACGTTCGAGGTCCCGGTCGCCGGGATAGTCGGGCTGCTCTTCGGTCCGGATCGTGTTCACATAAGGAGTGTTGACCGGCGCCGAGGGCACGGCTCCGAAGAACTGGCCCCGTTCGATTAGCTTGTCGAGCAGGTAACGGACGCGCCCCGGCCCCCGGTGCTGGAGGACGGCATTGAACGAATCAAGCCATTCTGACGTCTCCACCGGGTCCACGTCGTGATGGTGATGGAATTCGATGTTCATGGCGGGCATCCGGAGGCGGGGGAGGTCAGCGCGCAACCAAGGTAATGCTATGGCCCTGGGAGCATTCTGACGAGCAGTCGGCTGTTTTACGGGTTTGGCAGGCGCCTCCAGACACTCTGGGCGACAGTTCCAGGCGGCGCCAAGGGGGTTCTACGGGGTCTCCAGGGCCTTTCGGCGGGGGTTCCAGGGCTCGCCACGGGGTCTCCACACTTCTGGGCGCGTCCGCTAGAGCGTTCCAGAGGGCCGCCACGAGGGGGTTTCACGCTCTTGGGCGCTATCGCCACGTGGTTTTCACAGGGTTTCAGGGCCTCTCCACGCTTCCGGGCGCTCATCCAGGGCTCGGAGCCGCATTCGGCGTCACCCCGGCCGCCCCCCTGACCGCCTGCGCCAGCACCGGAGTCTATCATAATGAACGAACGTATACAACCCGGTTGTGGCACCGCCCGATCGGTCCGTTCTGTGAACAGAGAACCTTGGCCACATCCGGCTTAGCCGTCGATCGGTGCTCCGCCGGCGTCGCGGTAGTGAGGCGGCGCCCCCCAGCGGAGCTTGTCCCGCAGCGTGCGGTAGTAGCCCCGGCTGGGATGGCGGAGCAACTGGAAGTGGACCCGAGCCTGCCGCACCGTGAGCAGGTCGGCGGGCCCCAGGGGCAGGCGCTCCTGACCGTCGACCACGACCATTGCCGCCCGGGCCCCGGGCCGCAGAGCTACCTCATACCGGCGGTCGGAGCGGTCCACGATCGGGCGGTAGGTCAACGTGTGGGCACAGATCGGCGTGATGACGAAGGCTTCAAGCTCCTGCCGCAAGATGGGTCCACCCGCCGACAGGCTGTGGGCCGTCGAGCCGATCGGCGTGCTGATGATCAGGCCGTCCCCGGAGAAGGTGGCGACCGGCTCGCCATCGATACGCAGTTCGATTTCGACCAACTCAAGCGGTGGATCGCTGTAGATGACGACCTCATTGAGCCCCAGGCAGGGTCGGGACTCCGCCTGAGGGCCCATGCGCTCGCATTCCAGCATGATGTGGTTGGTGAGTGGACACATTCCCTGGGCGTGGGCGTCGAGGACTGCCTCAACCTCGTCGAGGGTCACCTCCGCCAGGAAGCCGAGCCGGCCGAGGTTGATCCCCAGCACCGGCACCTGGCGATAGCCCATCTGGCGGGCGGCCCGGAGGATGGCCCCGTCGCCCCCCAGCACCAGGGCCAGGTCGGCGGCATGCGGGGTCAGGTCCGCCTGCTGGAACAGGTCGGTCACGACGACCTCGCCCCGCCGTTCGAGCAGCGGCAGCAGAGTGTCGGCCGCCGCCACAACGCCGGGTCGACTGCCGTTTCCTAGCAGAAAGAGCCGCATGGAGCTTAGAGTATGAAACCAGTCGGGCAGCCGGTGGCCAGCCCGCCCCACGACTGCCCCGTGGTCTCTCAGCCCTTCACATTCTCCTGGCCTAGGCCGAGGCGGCGGCGGGGGCGTTCATGAGTTCCGCCAGGGCCGAGTCGATGTCCGGATAGCGGAAGGTGTAGCCCAGACTCAAGGCCTTGCGGGGCAGAACACGCTGCCCTTTCAGCACCAGGTCGGCCACTTCCCCCAGCCCGAGCCGCAGGGCGAATCCAGGCGTGGGCGGGAAGGCCAACCGCCCCACCGCCCGGCCGATGGCCCGAGCCAGTTCGCGGTTGGTGACGGGCCGGGGGGCCGTGGCATTGAGCGGCCCCGAGACGCTCGCCTGGTCCAGAGCGTAGAGGATCAGACCGGTCTCGTCGGCATGATGAATCCAACTGACCCACTGGCGGCCGGAGCCGAGCGCGCCGCCAGCCACCAGGGTCAGCGACATCTTGTAGGGCTTGAGCATCTGGGGCAGCGCCCCGCCGGCCTGATCGAGCACCACGCCGGTCCGCAGAAGGACGGTCCGCACGCCCAGCGCCTCGGCCCCCCGAGCGGCCGCCTCCCAATCGCCTGCCAACTTGCTCAGGAAGTCACCCTGACCGGCGGGGCTCTCCTCGGTCAGTTCCTCATCTCCCTTGAAGCCGTAGTAGCCGATGGCCGAGCTGCTGACAAACACCCCGGGCCGAGGCGCGGCGCTCCGCATCCCCTCGACGACGTTCCGAGTCGTGTTGATTCGGCTGTCGCGCATCTCCGCCTTAAACTCATCGTTCCAGCGACGATCGAAGATGCCCGCCCCCGCCAGGTTGACCACGCCCTGGCACTGGGATAACGCACTCTGCCATTCGCCTGGCTGAGTTGGATCGCCGGCCCGCACCTCCACCTCGGGCCCGAGCAGTGGCCCCGCCGCCTCGGGCCGCCGGGAAACGACCACCACCTGATCGCCGCGCTTCACCAAAGCCCGCGCCACCCGGCGCCCGATTGTCCCTGTTCCTCCCAGGAGCAGCACTTTCATGGCTCAACCCCTTTCTGCCGTTGCCATCGGATGCTAAGGCCTGCCCTCATCATGACGGAGCTAACCGGGACTTGTCGAGCGGGGGCAACTGGAATGCGGGCGAAATATCCTCAACCGACCTGGGCAAAGGAAGTGAACAAATGTTACCTATAGCCTCTCTGCTGCCGCTTGCCTCCCTCGGAGTGACCCGCCATGCACTGGTTCTGGGAGCCCCTGGCCCGCTGGTATGCTCGCTGCCGCCTCGAACGCTTGCAGTGCGAAGCCGCTGCCCGCTGGCTCGAAGCCGGGACGGTGGCCTCGCCGGTCGCCGAACCCGATGCCGCCGCCTGGCAGCTCATTGCCGCTCCCGGAGCCGAGGCCGACGCTGTCGACCGCCAGCCGCTCCGGGACCGAGCCCGCCGCCTCGCCGAGACCAATCCCTACGCTCACAACGCATTGGGTCTGTATCGCCACTACGTTGTCGGGCCGGGCATGCGGTTTGAAATTCAGCCCCGTCAGCCTGATCTGACCCCGGCCTCCTCTCTCCTCCGCCACGTCCAGCAGCTTTGGGACGATTTCCGCGCGGCCAACGCCTGGGACAGCGGCGCCCGCAAGGACTGGGAGTTCTGCCATCGTACCTGGCGGGACGGCGAGTGCTTCCTGCGGCTGTTCCCCCAGGCCGACTGGCCGCCCCGCATCCACTTCATCGACCCAGAGCTGGTGGCCGGCGACCCCGCCACCGGCCAGCCCAGTGCCGGCATCGCCACCGCGCCGGACACCGTCGAGGTACCCACCGATTCTCCCCTCCTTCGCCCCGACGGCCGCCGCGAGGTCGTCCCCGCCAGCCTCGTGCTCCATGCCAAGATCGGCGTCGACGGCAACGTCAAGCGCGGCCTGCCCATCCTGACCCCCGTCCTCGACGCCCTCAAGCGCTACCAGGGTTGGCTCGACGTCGAACTCCTCCAGCGCAAGGTGGCCGCCTCCGTCGTCCTCGTCCGCAAGCATCAGCAGCAGACCCCGGCCGGGCTCAAAAGCTTCACCGATGCCGTCGCCGCGCTGGGCGCGACCGCAGCCAAAGGCCCTGCCGGCACCGACCGACCGCTCACCTTGAGACCCGGCTCCATCATCGACGCTCAGGGCGTCGACCTGGAACTGCTCGCACCCAACACCCACTTCACCGACGCCTCGCTGCTTGGCCGGTCGCTGCTGCTGGCGATCGCCGCCGGGCTGGGCCTGCCGGACTACATGCTCACCAGCGACGCCTCCAACGGCAACTATGCGAGCACGCTTGTGGCCGAGGGGCCCGCCGTGCGTCTCTTCGCCGCCTGGCAGGCCTACTTCGTCGGCCAGTGGCAGCGGCTTTTCGCCTTCGTCCTCGAAGAGGCCGTGCGGCTGGGACTGATCACACCCTTCGAGCGCGACCAGGTCAGCCTCCGCATCACGCCCCCCAGCCTGGCCGTCCGCCAGCGCTGGGAGGAAGCCCGGGCCGACGCCCTCTACTTCGACCGCGGCGCACTCTCGGCCCGTGAGCTGGCCCGCCGCGACCAGGCCGACCCCGACCTCATGCAGCGCGAACGCCAACAGGAACGTGCCCCGCAGGCCAGAACCTGGCCTGACGGCATCTGCTTCAACTCAGACGAATCGAAAGGAGACGACCATGCCCCCCGCCCGCCGTCCCAAGCGGCGCACCCGAGCCACGATCCCCAGTACCCAGAACGTCCGACCCGGCGCCACCGACACCAAGCCCATCGACGGCCGGGATGCCCGCCGCTTCACCGAACGCCGACCGGCCGGCGGCGGCTTCCGCATCCTGCGGCGCCCCCGCCTAAGCGAAGGCGACTGAACCCCGCGTCACATCCCATCCCCCTTGTCCTTTCCCGCATCCCCCAGCTCTGGCAGAAAGGCGTGATTGATCCATGACCCCGATCCTGGACCCACCCGCTCCCGCCGCCCCCGTCCCCGGTGCCACCTCCTGGCGTGAATGGGCGACCGAGGCCCTGTACGAATCCACGACCGATCGCGCCGCCGGATTGGTGGCCAACGTCGTGCTGCTCGGCCCGACCAGCCGCAACGGCTATCGCTATGCCGCCCCCGCCATCGAACGTGCCGCTCCGCTCTACGAAGGCCGGCCCGTCTTCATCGACCATCCCAGCCAGACCCCGCTGCAGCGCCGACTCCGCGACTTCGCCGGCCAGGTCGTTCGGGCCCGCCTGGACGGCACCCACCTGCGGGGCGACGTGCGCCTCCTGGGGCCCAACGCCGGCTGGCTCATGGACCTCATCGAAGCCGCCCCCCGCGACATCGGCATGAGCCACGTCATCCTGGGCCGCCGCTCGCCGGACGGCTCCGAGGTCCTCCACATCGACCGGGTCCTGACGGTCGACATCGTCGCCTTCCCGGCCACCACGCAGTCCTTCCGCGAACAGGCCGGCTGGATCGACGAGCCGAGATCAAGCCTGGCCGTGGAAGCCGCGCCTGAGGCTCCACCCTGCCGTGGCCCAGGCCATCGGGCTGAACCCGACCTGCGCTGGCGTGAGTTTCAGGCCCTCCTGGAGCAGAGCCGGGTCCCCGCCGAAGGGCGGCAGGAGGCCCTGCGACAACTGCTCAGCTGCGGAGGCGATCCGCACGCCCTCATCGCTGCCATGGAACGCTACTGGGACCAGGTCCGGAGCCAGCCGCCCCGCTCGGCAGCGCGCCAGGCACCTACCGACGGCCTGCCGGCCCTAGCCGCGCAGCGCCAGGCCTTCATCGCCGCGATTCGCGGCTAGCTCGAATCACCCAAGCTCTTGACAACTCCCCGATCACCACACTTCCTCACAAGGAATGGCCATGATTCGACAAGACCTCCGGCAGCTCCGCGAGTCGCTCGGGCCGCGCGGCTTCTACGACACCCTGGCCAGCTTGCTCCACTCCGGCGAGCTGGCCCCCGACGACTTCAGCCTCCGCCAACTCTGGGAAGCCTGCGTCGGTCCCGCTCATCTCACGCTGCCCACGCACCGTGCCCGCCGTGGCACCTACCTCACCGATCTCGACCAGCTCCAGCACCTCCACAGCGAAGCCGACCTGGGCACCCACCTGTTCCAGACTGTCACCGGCGCCCTGCTGAGCAAGACGGTGCTCGACTCTTACCATCAAGCTGACGGCCTGATCGGCGACGACCTGGTCACCGTGGAGCGCTCAGCGGTGCGGGGCGAGCGGGTGCCGGGCTTCACCGCTTTGCAGGGGCCGCGCGAGGCGCCCGAAGGCATGCCCTACGAGGAAGCCAGCTTCGGCGACAAGTTCGTGACCACGACCGAAGCCAAGAAGGGACGCCTGCTCTCGATCACCGAGGAAGCCGTCTTCTTCGACCAGACCGGGGCTCTCCTCCGCCGGGCCGCCCGGATCGGTGAGGCCACCCGCCTCGAACGGGAAAAGACCATCGTTCGGGGCGT
>CALLZJ010000362.1 GCA_937858435.1 uncultured bacterium | reverse complement strand
GCCGCCGGGACTACGCCCAGGCTGAGCAGATCTTCGACGACTTGCTTCGCGAATTCCCCTCGAACTTCCAAGCCAGCAACCAGTTGGCCCTGGTGCTCGTGTCCCAGGGGACGGACGCCAAGCGGCAGCGGGCCCGGGAACTGGCCGAGGTCAACGGCCGGCAGTATCAGCGCGAGCCGGAAGCGCTCGCAACCCTGGGCTGGGTCTACTTTAAGATGGGCCGCATGAACGAAGCCCAGCAGCTTCTGGCACAGGTCTATCAGGCGTCGGGCGGCAACATCACGGCGGAGACGGCCTACTACCTGGCCTGTCTCATGTCGGAACAACAGCGCTGGGAGGACGCCCGCAAGCTGCTGGAAAGCGCCATCAAGTCCAAGGGACGCTTCTTCCATCGGCGTGAGGCGGAAGAGTTGGCCCGCAACCTGCCCTCGCCGACGTCCCCCCCGGTGATCAAATGATCAAAACCTAACACCAGGCTTTCCGGCACACATCATCCGCGGACGTCAGCCCCACCTGGACTGGCGTCCGCGGCGTCGTTTCGGCCACCCTAGGTGAGAAACGTCTCCGACACCTCGGCCTTGGGGATGACGACCACCCCTTGTTCCGTTACGGTGAACCCCCGGGCGCGGTCGGCGGCGAGGTCGTGGCCAACGACAGCGTGGGCCGGAATCTCAACGTCCTTGTCGATGATCGCCTTGCGGATGCGGGCATGCCGGCCGACGCGCACCCCGGCGAACAGGATCGAATGCTCGACCGCGGCATAGCTGTTGACCCGCACATTCGGAGCCAGAATGCTGCGGCGGACGTGGCCGCCGCTGATGATGCAGCCCTGGCAGACCAGGCTGTCGATGGCCTCGCCCCGACGATACTCCGGGCCCAGCCCCTCTTCCCCATGCACGAACTTGGGCGGCGGGAGCGGCGGATGGAAGGTCCGAATCGGCCATTGGGCGTCGTAAAGATTCAGGGCCGGCTCGATCTCCACCAGGTCCATGTTGGCCTGGTAGTAGGCATCGAGCGTGCCCACGTCACGCCAGTAGGGGACGCCATTGACACTGCGTCCCTGGAAGGGGAAGGCGCGGACCTGATAGGCCTCGATCATGCGGGGGACGATGTTCTTGCCAAAGTCATGGCCGCTGTCGGCCCGGGCCGCATCGGCACAGAGCAGCTCGTACATCAGCTCGGCGTTGAATAGGTAAATGCCCATCGAGGCCAGGCAGCGATCCGGGGCGTGAGCCAGGCCGGGCGTGCTCTTGGGCTTTTCATCGAAACCGAGCACCCGATGGTCAGCGTCGGCGTTGATGATGCCGAAGTGGTGGCACTCGGAGGCCGGCACCTCGAGGCTTGGGATGGTCAGGTCGGCGCCTTGGTCCAGATGGAACTGGAGCATCTCGGCATAGTCCATCATGTAGATATGGTCGCCGGCCAGGATCAGCACGTATTCGGGCTTCTCCTTCTCGATGCTGTAGATGTTCTGGTAGATGGCGTCGGCCGTCCCCTTGTACCAGTGCTCGTCGATCCGCTGCTGGGGTGGGACGACCTCGATGTACTCACGCAGCTCGCGGCTCAGGAAGGACCAGCCCCGATGGATATGGCGATCGAGGCTTTGGGCCTTGTACTGGGTCAAGACAAGGATGCGGCGCAGCCCGCTGTTCAGGCAGTTCGACAGGGTGAAGTCGATGATGCGGTAGGCACCGCCGAAGGGAACGGCCGGCTTGGCCCGGTCGCGGGTCAAGGGTTCGAGACGGGTCCCCTTGCCGCCGGCGAGCACGATGGTGAGCACCCTCTTCATGCTGGCTCCCACTTCGGCCCGGGACGCGGAGCGACTCGGACCTCGCTCAGAATTCCATACTCCGAAAGGCCCGAATGCCCAGCCGCAGCGGCAACCAGACCGTCACCGCTCCGATCACGATGATCGTCCCCACGCTGCCGCCAAGCCAGACCAGCGCCTCGCTCAGTTCGAAGGTCTCGACCTCCGTCCGGGGTGCGAAGTAGATGAGCGTCGGCAAGCCCGCGAGGGCGACGATTGTCACCGAGAAGGCCAGCGACACGAGCAGGTTCATCGTCCCGCCGAAGCCTGTGGCGATCTTCGAGGGGTTCGTCTCCTTGAGGTTGACCAGGTAGGCTCCCAGCCCCACGCTCAAGGCCGAGAGGCCCAGACCCAGCACGACCACGGCCAGGGTGTGCAAGGCGATGATCGGCCAGGGCAGCCGCAACATGATCTCACTCAAGAGGACGAGCGACACGCTTAGGATCAACGTGAAGGTTGCCGAGTAGGTGAACTTGCTTGTGAGCAGCCGGTCGCGCTGGATGGGCAGGAGCCCCAGAATCCAGAAGTTCCGCCCTTCCAGACTCATAAGCGGAAAGACAAAGCGGCTGGTGTAGGTCGCCATCATCAGCCCGATCACCGCGACATTGAGCAGCCCGATCAGCGACCGCTGGCTGAGCGGGTAGTTGCCGTGCGGCAAGTTGCGGATGTTCACGAAGTAGAGCAGGATGATCCCGGCCAGCATGACGACCTGGCCCCACTGGGACGGATCGCGGCGGAAGCTCTTCCAGTCCTTAAGCACGAAGATCTGGGTGCGTTCATCCCGCCAGCGGACCAGCAAGCGCACCAAGCGGTCGCTGAGGCTGGCCCGGAAGCGGCGACGGCGGCCGCCGGCACTGGCGACCCGATCGAAGGCCTTGCGATAGAGCCGCTTGGCCGTGGCCGCACAGACGAGATAGGCAAACAGGCCATAGCCCCAGAGCAGCAGCAGATAGTAGACGGAGTCGACCAGCGGTTCCAAGTCGACGTGCGGCCGGTCTTCGTTGCCGTTCTCCCAGACGTGCAGCCAGTCGGCCGGGGTGCCGCGCACCATGCCGGCCGCGATGAGTCCGTCGGTCATCCAGGCGGCGGGGGGTGAATTGCGCGTGGGCTGGATGTGATCGATCAGTCGGCGGACCCACCGCTCCGAGATGTAGTCGAGCCTAGCCCCCTGCGCCACCGAGACGAACCAGGCGACCAGCCCCAGGACCACGCCACCAATGATGAGTGCGACGGCCAGCTTGCGGTAGTTGTGGGCGTACGTCACGATGAGCAAGCAGGCCAGGGCCCCGATGGCAGCCGGGAGGAGCAAGAAGCCTGCCAGGTAAAGCGGAAAGAGCAGGAAGTAGACCCACGACGTCCCCATGACAATGCCGTAGGCCAGGAGGAGCGGCGTGCCGAGCAGCATGAAGGACCAGCCCGAGAAGAGCAGGGCCTCCTGGAACTTGTAGGCGAAGATCTGCTCGGTGCGGGTCGGCGTGGCCATGAGGAACCAGGCTTCCGGATGGCGGAAGAGGTTGCCGTACATGAGCAGCCCGGTCGAGAAGACGGTCAGGGCGGTGACGGAAAGGAAGAAGAGGCCGAAGAGCAGTGCAGTCACGTCGAAGCTAATGGGCCCTTGCTTGTCCAGATCGCGGAGGAAGACGAAGCCGCGGAGGAATATGGTGAGCAGCCCGCCCCAGATGATGCAGGTCAGGCTGATGATGAGGCCAAAGCGCAGC
>CALLZJ010000361.1 GCA_937858435.1 uncultured bacterium | reverse complement strand
CCACTGGTCGAGAAGCACGCCCACGAAATGGAACGCGACGACGAGTAATGGTCCCGGTCGCGCCCTTCCCGAGAGCCAAGCGCCGACGCTGAGGTCAGCCGATGCCGGAATGCTGGTCTGACCGCATCGTAATCGACCCGTCGGGGCTGACCCCGCCACGCGTCCGAAATCTGCCTGTGACGGTGGATGATGTGCTCACCGCCCTGGCGACGTTGCCGCACCGGCGCGACGTGTTGGCAGCCCTTCCTGGCATCGAAGCGGACGATCTGTGAGCTTGCCTGGCCTTCGCCGCGGTCGCGGCACCTCAGACCGAAGCCTTCGCCCCTCCTTCCGCCGAGCCTTCGTCTGACCCCTGAGCCGACGCCGAACTGACTTCAGGCTCGTCACGGGCGAGCCAGCGCAGCCCCTGCAGCCCGAGAAAGAGCAGGAGCAAGGGCACAATGAGCCATTTGAGCCAGGGCACCGTCGGCGTGGCGAAAAACAGGATCATGATGAGCAGCAACACGCCACATCCCAGGGCGGTCATGGCGCTCTTGAAGTTGCCCACTTCGCCGAAAGACTCATATTCCAAGACAACGATGCGGCGCCGGCGGACGCTACGCCGCACCGCCGAGAACAACTCCAGGCAGCGGGTGGCATCGGTCCAAGTCACTGGCCCCTGGCCCGCGAGAGTCTCCCGGGCCAGTTGCAGGAGGGCGTCGGGCCGAGACGTGGCGGGCCATTCTTCCCGTCGCTCCGAGGCGGCGCCGCTACTCGCCAGGAAGCTGCCGGGGCCATACCAGCCCGCCGGAAGATCCAGAGTGCAGAGGCCACGCTCGCCGCGGAGCGTGAGCCGGACTCGTTCACTCCCGGCCGGGCTCTGGGGCGTTGGCGTAAGCACCACCTGGAAGAACGCGCCGGCCTGGAAGCGGCCCGAGAGCGTGAGAACCCCGACCGGCGTCGCCTCTTCCGCCTCGGCCGTGAGTGCTGTGAGTTCCGCAATCTCGCCCCCCGCCAGCCGCAACCAGTGCCAGAGGTCCATGAGCGGGTGGGATTCCCAGTCCGGGGGCGGGGCGAAGGCAATCTCCATCTCGACTCGTTGGACCAAGCCCAATTCCGTGCCTTGTAGAAACTGGCCCAGTTGGCGGAAGACCCCCGTGGTGCGCTGCGGGAGTAGCGGCGCCAGCCGCTTGCGCGTGTCGCCGAGGATGTGTAGGGCCTCGTAGCAGATGTCGGGCTCGAGGTCGGCCGGGTGGGCCAGGAACACATGCCGTTCAGATTGCAGGGCTCGCCGTAGGCTTACGGGCCGGTGGGTAAGGTCGTCGCCCGCGATGATCCAGTCGATCCCGGGCAGGGCCAGGGCGGTTTCGAGGTCTCGATGGAGAGTCACACTCCAGCCGCGTCCTTGCCAGCGTTCGGCCTCGTTGGGCGGCCCCACGTAGGCGGCAAGTTCCAGCAGACCCGACTCGGCCAGGGCCACGGCCAGGAACACGGCATCGGGATGGCGACCCAGGAGCAGCGCCCGTGGCGGCATGGTCATCTGGCTCGGACTCGATCAAGTATACGAAAGCCACGGCGGTTCAGGAAGTCGCCAGCACCTCGCCGGCGGCAGCTAGCGATGCCCCTGGCGTTAGCTTGGCTCCTTCGCCCAGGAGGCACTTTTCGAGGGCCGACAAGACCGCCAGCACGTTGCGGGCCTGGCTGCCGTAGCCCATGAGGCCAATCCGCCAGACCTTGCCCTTGAAGTCGCCCAGCCCACCGCCAATCTCGATGCCAAACTCCGTGGCCAGCCGCTGCCGCACCTTCAGATCGTCGATCCCCTGCGGAATGCGGACGGCATTGAGCTGGGGCAACCGGCAATGTTCCTGGGTGACATATTCCAGCCCGAGTGCCGCCAACCCCGCCTTGAGAGCCCGATGGTTGACCTGATGGCGGGCAAACCGAGCCGGCAGCCCCTCCTCCAGCACCACCCGGAGCCCTTCCCGCAAGGCATAGACCAGCGAAATGGGAGCCGTGTGATGGTAGAAGCGCTCCTGGCCCCAGTACTTCATCACCTCGGACATGTCGAGATACCAGCTCTGCACCTTGGTCTTGCGGGCCTGGATGGCGGCCACGGCACGGGCACTGAAGGTCACCGGTGCCAGGCCAGGCGGGCATCCCAGCCCCTTCTGGGTGCCACTGAACACGGCATCCAGCCCCCAGGAGTCGACTTCGAGCGGCACAACGGCCAGCGACGTCACCGCGTCGACCGCCAAGAGAACGTCCAACTCGCGGCACATCTGGCCAATTTCTGCCATGTGCTGCTGCAAGGCACCGGTCGAGGTCTCGGCATGCACCAGCCCCAGGACCTTGGGCCGAACCTTCTGCACGACTTCCCGAAGCTGCTCCAGCGTGAAGCAACTGCCCCAGGTCCCCTCGAGCACGGTCAGGTCGGCCCCGGCCCGGCGGGCGATCTCGACCATGCGGCCGCCGAAGTAACCGTGGGTGGCCACCACCATTTTGTCGCCCGGCTCGATCAGATTGACGACCAGGCACTCCATCCCGGCCATGCCGGTGCCGCTGACGGCAAAGGTCAGCGGGTTCTGCGTGGCGAAGACCGCCCGGAGCATGGTCTGCACCTCGGCCATGATCGCGCAGAACTCGGGATCGAGATGGCCCAGGAGCGGGGTCGTCATGGCCTTGAGAACGCGCGGATGGACGTCGCTGGGACCGGGCCCCAAGAGCAATCGGGCCGACGGTCGCAGTTCCCCTGCCAGGACAGTGGACATGGCTGCTCCTTCCGCTAGGTGCTGGTTACGTAGCCATGCTAGGGTTTTCCCCAGCGATGGCGAGGCAGGCCCCGGGTGGCTTCCGGGTGGCCCGTGCAACCGCCGGGCGGCTCGGTGCGCACGGCTACTTCAGCAGCTTGACCACGAGTTCCTCGATGGCCTTGTAGCTGACTTCGCCGTCTGGATCGTCGCTTCCGTCGAAACGCCGAGCCAGCTTGCCCGTTCGGTCGAAGACGAAGACGGCCGGCGGCCCCGCGAACCCGAGCTTGCGCGGCACGACTTCCGGCTCCTCATCGAGGACGAAGTGGTCGAAGTTGGCCTTTTGGTCGGCCAGGAACTTGGCCGCCGCCCGCATCTGCCGGCTGTTCTTGGGGTCATCCAGATTGACCGACGCACAGATCAGCCCCTGCTCGTGCAGCTTGCGATGCAGGGCGACCAGTTGGGGAAAGTCGCGCTTGCAGGGCAAGCAACTGTCGGACCAGAAGTCCACGACCACGACCTTGCCCTGCCACTGGTTCTTGAGGCGGTCGACCAGGGCATTGAACTTGATCGGCTGCGGCGCAGGCGGCTCCTCGTCCGAGCCCAAGGCCGGGCGAGAGCATGTGGCCAGGAGTCCGAGAAGGCAGCAGCCCAAGATGGCCGAACGCAGCCAGGTCATGGTGGGGTGTCTCCAGCATTCGGCAGGGGCGCCGAGGAGGTGATGATGGCAGGCGTGGAGGGGCGCGGCAACATGCTGCCGAGCGGGTGATCGCCCGGACCTGGCCGACGGCCGCGGGGGACGAGGACGACGCTGACCTTGGTCCCGAGCGGTGGGATGACGGCCGTGTTGGCGATAAAGTCGAGACCGCCTTCCTGAGGGCTGGCATCCTTGCTCTCAAAGGGCAAATCGAGCAAGGCGCTGCCGAAGTTGGCCACGCAGATGATCCGCCCCTCATTGGCGGCATAAAACCGGCGTTCGGCGCCGGTACCATCCTCGTACGTCCCCGAAAAGCTGCCGGCGAAGACCCAGTCCTGGTTCAGCGGACGGCGATTGCGGGCATCCACGACCCACGTCTGGGCCGACACGCGCCTCATTTCACCGCTGGGCCCACGGTACTCCAGCAGGACGCCGATGATGTCGCCCGAAGGAGGATAGAACCGTGGCTCGTCCCCCTCCTCAACGTAGCGGGCCGGCTGGCCAGGCTTGGCTCCGGCGGCGAGCAGGGCGAGGTGCAGATGCTCGGCATCGAAGGAGGCGGCCAGGATCGACTCGTGGTTCTTTCCCGACTCCTGCCGCGTCAGCACGTGCTCCAGAAACCCCTCGCGGAAGACCACTTCGGCATCGATGACCACCTGACGATGGTCCGGACCTGGCCAGCGTCGCCAGGTCACGAGATCGTGCGGCAGGAGCGATAAGCCCGCCAGGGGAGAAGCCAATTCGGCCACCTGTGCCAGGCGGTCGGCAAGCTGCAGGGCCGCTCCCACGAGGGGCGGCCGGAAGGTCTGGAGGTAGACGTTGGGGCCGAACGGCGTCTGCGTCACACCCCCGAAGACGGGCGGCGTGTCCTCACCCGGACGGCGGACCGCCACGATCCCCCGCCGCGTCGAGCCGATCTCCTCTCGCGAGAAAGTTGCCGTGGGGTATTCCATCTCGTTGGGATTGGCCCGACAGCCCCCCAAGACCAGGCCGAGCGCCAGGCAACCAGCAAGCCCCGCCCAATCGCGTCCACGCCTGGTCATGGCTACCCCTCCCGCGCAAGCCGCTGGAGCACGTCAAACGACGCCGTCCGAGGTCTCGCTGATAAGATGATCGACCACGGCCTTCATGCTGTTCGTGGTCTGGAAGACGGCCAGTTGCCGGTCGGCACTGGTGCCATTCTCCAATATCTGAAACGCGTACTCAACCTCGTTCGCACTGCCCAGTTCGTCCACGACGTCGTGCAGGAACCAGCCGATCAGTTCGCGGATGAGGTGCTTGGCGGAGCGTTCTTCTTGCCGCCCCAAATCGAGCATGTTGCCGGAGATGCCATAGCGCACGGCCCGCCACTTGTTCTCTTCAATCAGCGCGGTCGGGTAGTGCCGGAAGGTCATGTTGTCGCGGCGGAGCTTCCAGAGCTTGGCGATAATGGCCTGGAAGATGGCGGCGATGCAGACCGCCTCGTCCACCCGCGTGCAGACGTCGCAAATGCGAAACTCGAGCGTCGGGTAGCGCCAGTTGGGCCGCACGTCCCACCAGACCTTGGTCCCGTCGGGAATGCTCTTGGTCCGGACGAGGACGTTGACGTAGTCGGAGTACTCGTTCCAGGACTGCAGCGTGGGCGGAATGCCCGAGCGGGGGAAGTGGCGGAAGATAATGCTGCGATAGGACTTGAGCCCCGTATCGCGCCCGACCCAGAAGGGCGAGCTGCACGAAAGGGCGAGCACGTGCGGCGCGAAGTAACGGGCCACGTTCATGCAGTCGATGAGGAAATCCCGGTCTTCAATGCCGATGTGCACGTGGGTGCCGAAGATGAGCAGTTGGTGGGCCAGGTCGCGCATGTCCTTCCAGACCCCGAGATACCGCTCAAAGGGCGTGATCTCTTGCTGCACCCAGTTCGAGAAGGGGTGAGTGCCCGCGGCGGCGATCTTCAGCCCGTTCTTGCCGGCCAGGTCGATGATGGCCTTGCGCAGCCGGATCAGCTCGGCCCGGGCCTCGGCTGGCGTGCGACAGATCTCCGTGCCCACTTCCACCATGCTCTGATGCAGCTCCGCCTTGACGGCCTCACGCAGGAGCAGCTTGCCCTCGTCGAGAATCTGCGTGATGTAGGAGCGGAGTTCGCCCGTGGTCGGGTCGATGATCTGGTACTCTTCCTCGATGCCGATCGTGAGCGACGGGGGCTTCATGGGGACGGCCTTGTGAGTGGCAGGGGTTGCGACGCCAAAGGTCACTATAGCCGCTCCACCCGGCGGCGCGAATGAGGAAAGTCTCCCGGCCGACGCCAGAGCCCGCAGCCGCCCGGACACGCACCCGCCGGCATGACCGCCCCATGGCTGAACTGGTATACTGACCTCGTTCCGCTCACACCCAGCCCGCGGCCCGGCCCAGGCCGCCACTTCCCACTGGCACAAGGAATCGCTCATGATCATCAAGCACGTGGCCGCTCAGGAAGTGCTCGATTCCCGAGGCAATCCCACGGTGGAAGGTCAGGTCACCCTGGCCGACGGCACCTTTGCCTCCGCTATCGTGCCGTCGGGCGCCTCGACCGGAGAGCGCGAAGCTGCGGAACTGCGTGACGGCGACGCCCAGCGCTACGGCGGCAAGGGAGTGACCCAAGCCGTTGCCAACATCGAGACCCGGATCGGGCCAGCTTTGATCGGCAAGGATGCGCGGCAGCAGCGGGAAATCGACCGGCTCATGATCGAACTGGACGGTACACCCAACAAGTCGAAGCTCGGGGCCAATGCGATCCTGGCCGTTTCGCTTGCCGTGGCGCGCGCCGCTGCCCAGTCCGTGGGGCTACCGCTCTACCGCTACCTCGGTGGGGCCAATGCCGCCCTCTTGCCCGTGCCCTGCCTGAACGTCATCAACGGCGGCAAGCATGCCGACAACACCGTCGACTTCCAGGAGTTCATGATCGCCCCCCACCATGCCCCCTCCTTTACCGAGTCGATCCGCATGGGGCTGGAGACCTTCCACGCCCTCCGCGCGATCCTGAAAAAGAAGGGCTACAGCACCGGCATCGGCGACGAAGGCGGCTTCGCTCCCGACCTCAAGTCCAACGTCGAAGCGGTCGAGGTCATCCTCGAAGCGATCACCAAGGCCGGCTTCAAGCCCGGTCAGGAGATCTCCATCTGCCTCGATCCCGCCACCAGCGAAATGTGGGACGATGGCAAGTACCTCTTCTTCAAGTCCGACAAGTCCCGCAAGAGTTCCGACGAGATGGTCGCCCTCTGGTCCTCGTGGGTCAGCCAGTATCCCATCGTCCTCATCGAAGACGGCATGGCCGAGAACGACTGGGAAGGTTGGAAGACCTTGACCCGGCAGCTCGGCGCCAAGATCGAACTGGTCGGCGACGACCTCTTCTGCACCAACCCCAAGATCCTGGCCAAAGGCATCGCGGAGGGGATTGCCAACTCGATCCTCATCAAGCTCAACCAGATCGGCACGCTCACCGAGACGCTCGACACCATCGAGTTGGCCCAACAGCACGACTACAACTGTTTCATCTCCCACCGCTCCGGCGAGACGGAAGACACCACCATCGCCGACCTCACGGTGGCCACCCGCGCCGGCCACATCAAGACCGGCTCCGGCTGCCGCAGCGAGCGCGTGGCCAAGTTCAACCAGTTCCTCCGGATCGAAAAGCAACTGGGTCGTGAGGCCCGCTTTGCCGGTCGGGGCACCTTCAAGTGCCAGGCCTAGTCCGCACGGGTCAATCGGAGTGCATCGTCATGCCACAACCACGAGGACTCCTCGGCCTGCTCGGACTGCTGGCCTGCGCCCCCCTCCTGCTGGCCGATTGGCCGTCGTTCCGGGGCAATCCCCTGCAGGACGGCGTCGCCCAATCCCAGCTCCCCGAGCAACTCGTTGAGCTTTGGCGGGTGACCAAGAAGGACTCCTTCGAGTCAACCGCCGCCATCGTCGGCCCCCACGTAATCGTCGGCTGCTTGGACAACTCGGTCTATTGCTTCCGGCTCGCGGACGGTCAGGAGGTCTGGGCCGCTTCGACTGGCGGCACCAACGGGATCAAGGCGTCGCCCGCCGTCGTTGCCGGCCGAGTCTTCGTCGGCGATCAGGATGGGGTCTTTCACTGCCTCAGTGCGGAGACGGGCAAGAAGATCTGGAGCCAAACCACCGAAGGGGAGATCACCTCGTCGGCCGTGGTCGTCGGCGACCGGGTCCTGGTCGGCTCCTACGACGAGCATCTCTACTGCTTCCAGGCCGCGGACGGCAAGCTGCTCTGGAAGGTGAAGACGGACGGGCCGATCAACTGCTCGCCGGCCGTGGTCGAAGGCCGGACCTTCGTCGCTGGCTGCGACTCGACCCTGCGCATCATCGAAGTGGCGACCGGCAAGGAACTGGGCCAGGTCGACCTCAAAGGGCAGGCGGGGGCCTCGCCGGCCATCGCCGGCGATCTGCTCTTCGTCGGCAACATGGATCGGACCTTCTTGGCCATCGACTGGCGACAGGCGGCGTTCAGGTGGGGGTTCGACCCCGCGCGGGCTTCCCCGTTCTCCCCTTCGGGGGGGGGGGGGCCCGCGGGGGTCGTGGGGGGGGGCCCCGGCCGCCGCATCCATGCCATCGACCGCCAGACCGGTATGGAACGCTGGACCTTTCAAACTCGGCAGCGGGTGGAAAGCTCGCCGGTCATCGTGGGTCAGCGCGTTTACTGCGGCTCCAGCGACGGGACGCTCTATGGGCTGAATCTCAAGACCGGCAAGCAGGAATGGGCCCAGCCCCTCGGGTCGGCCGTTACCGCTTCGCCGTCCATCGCTCAGGGCCGACTTGTCATCGGCACGGTGGATGGGCTGCTCTTCTGCTTCGGCAGCCGCTAACCCAAGGGTGCTCTCCGATGGTGCGATGGGCCCGTTGCTGCCTCGGCGTGGTGGCCATGGCTGGCCTCTTGGCCGCGACGCCACGCCATGCGGTCTTCGTGAAGGCTCAGTGGCAGGCGGGCCAGTTGCGGATCGAGGGTTTCTATGACGACGACCTGCCCGCCGTCGGGGCCAAGGTGATCGTCCAGGACAGCCAGGGACAGACGGTCGCCGAGGGGACCACCAACGACCAGGGGGTCTGGCGTCTGGCCTGGACCCGAGAAGGCACTTTCACGGTCCGCCTCGATGCCGGCGACGGCCATCGGGCCCACACCACGATCACCATACCCCGTTCGGCCAGCGGCACGGCCGGCGCGTCGGCGGCGGCCCCGTTCAACCCGACTTCTGCCGAGGCGGAAAGAGTGACGGACGAGCAGCAGTCCCGCACGGAGTTGACCGCCTCCCGCTGGCCCCGGGCTGTCCTGGGTGTAGCCCTCATCGCTGTGCTGGCCGTCGCGACCCGGCAGGTGCTACGCCATTCCCGCTCGACCTCGCCGCCAGCGTCTCCCGCTGGCCAACCATAACGCAGGCATCCCTTTTTAGCGCGGTTTCAGTCCGAGCCGCTCCTGGGCGTCGAGAGCGAACTGCCAGGCAGACCGGGCAAGCTGGATCGGGCCACGCTCCGCGGCGCCGGGGGGCAGCAGCTCCAGGGCCCGGTCCGCGTCGGCGATGGCGGCTTGGAGATGATTGTTGAGAGCATGGCCTTCTGCCCGCAGGAAGTAGGCCTGGGCCGACCGCGGGTCTTGCTTCAGCATGCGCTCGGCTCGTTCCAGCCGCTGGCGCGCCTGGTCCGCGAGCGGCATGGGTGCCGGGGTGGCCGGGGCCGCCTGGGACTTTGGAGCGGACTGATCCAGAAATGCCCGCAGCTCCTCCCGCGTTCGGAAGACAGCGAAGTCGGTGCGTGGCTCGAGCGACCCCGGCGCGATCGCACCACGGTCTCGGGCCCGGGTCAACGCGGCCAACGCCAATTCCTCCAGATCGGTGCGGCGGGGATCGGAGGCATCCAGGTGACTGGCGGCCAGGGCCGCGATGCGTGCTTGGCGGATCAGTGCTCGCTGGGTCAAGTTGGGGATCGTCAACATATCGGCCACCGCGGCCAGGACCGGGTCGACCGCTCCGCCCCGGGCCCAGGCTTCGGCCTGAGCCACGCGGAGCCGAAACCGTTCCGAGCCGTTGTCCAGGTCGAGGGTCTTCTGCCAAAACTCGGCGGCCTGGATGTGCTCACCCTTCAGCCCGAGAACCTCCGCCTGTCCCCAGCGGGTGTTGCGTAGATAGTCTCGGCCTCTCTGGGATTGGGGATTTTCGGCGACGAGCGGTTCGAGCACGGCCACGGCCCGGGCATATTCCGCCAGGGCTTCGTCATAGAGCTCTTGATCTCGGCAGCAATGGCCGAGATTGCAGAGCGTGGCGGCCAGGTCGAGCTGGAACTCCGCAATCTGCGGGTAGTCCTGGGCCAATGAGCGAAGCTGTTCGACGGACTCCCGATAGGCAGCCAAAGCGGCTTCCCAGTCCCGCAGATCGCTGTAGAGGCTGGCGCGCGCCCGAGCACAGACGGCAAGCTGATTGCGCACCTCGGGGTCCATCCGGGCGGATGTTACCAGCGGCGCCAGCACCCGCTCGGCCTGCGTGACCCGTGCCAGGCCAGCCGCGGGTGGACCCGGGATCACGGTCGAGGCGTTGACCAATTGCCGTGACAACATCAGGCGGTAACTCTGCACCCGTGGATACTCGGCGACGAGATTCTCGTAGAGGCCGATGGCCCGGAGCAGCGCGGCCTGGGCGGCTTCCGGACGGCGGGCCGACACCTCGAGCAGTGCCAGGTTGTTGAGCACATTGGCCCAATCGGAGCGGAGGTCCGGGCGACTGGGAAGGTCAGCGGCAAGCTTTTCCAGGAGGCGGATGGCCATCGCGTAGTGGTCGCGGGCATTCGTGATGTCGCCTTGGCTGGCCAGGTGCAATCCCACTTTGTTATGGACTGCCGCCGTCTGGCTTCGGCGTGCCGCGTCGAGTGGCTCCCGGCGCAGCAGGTCCTGGCGGAGCACCAGGGCGTGGCGGAGCACCGCCAGGGCCTCCCGCGGCCGGTTGAGGTCATCCAGGAGCGAGCCCTGGCTTTGGCACAAGGTGGCCAGATCGGCGCGAATCTCTTCGTCTTCGGGCAACTCGCGAACCAGACGATCGCCGAGTTGCCGGCCTTGCTCGAAGCGGGCCAGGGCCTCTTCGAAGCGACCTAGAGCGCGGAGGTTTTGGCCCGAGTTGTTGGCGATCTTCAGGTGAAGGACCGCGAGCCGCGGATTCGTTGCCTCCTGCTTGCTGAGCAGGTCGGCTTGTTCCTGGGCGGCCGCGAAGACGGGCAAGGCCTGATCGGAGCGGCCAAGCCGACGGAGCAGCGAGCCCTGGGAGATCAGGCTCAAGGTGAGATTTCGGCGGTGGTGGGTCGAAGTGGGTTCGACTTGCACGAGGTCAGCAAAAACCAGGCCCATGTCCTCGGCGTCGCCCAGCGCCCGCTCCAGGTCGCCGAGTGTGGTCCGCAAGGTAGCCAGCCGCCCAAACGCCAGGCCGCGGGCCGCCTCCAGTTTGCGATCGCCACGCCGCTGGGAGGTCAGACGCTCGTAAAACGGAATCGCCTTCTCCAGCAGCTTGGCACGCAGCGGGCCCAGATCAACCGATTCCAGACGCGGGTCCGCCTCGAGCAGATCGGTGAAGTCGTCCACCGCGGCGCCCAGCGCAGTCAGGTTCTCATCGGCCCGCAAATTCTGGCTTTGGGCTTCGGCCAAGGCGTCAGACAGGGCCCGAGCATAAAGCAGGCTGACGGCGGTGATGGAAACCAAGGCGAGCAGGCTGACGGCGACCAGCGCAGCAGCCGCGGGCCGGCGCCGGGCCCACTTGATCAGTCGCTCGCCACGCCCCACGCGCCGGGCGCGGATCGGCTCACCATGGCGGAAGCGGGCCAGCTCGTCGGCCAGCTCCCCGGCAAGTGGATAACGGGCCCCGGGGTCGCGCTGCAGGCAACGCTCGACAATGGTGATCAGATCGCGTGGCAGCTTTGACCGCAAGCTGGCGAGCGGCGGCGGGTCGCTCTCCATGATCTTCATCACGGTCTCGACGCCCGTCTTCTCCCGGTAAGGGGGCCGACCCGCCAGCATCTCGTAGAGCATGGCCCCCAGCGAATAGACGTCCGTGGCGGGCCCGACTTCGTGCGGTCGGCCGCCTGCCTGCTCGGGGGCCATGTAGCTGGGCGTGCCAATTACCGCGCCCGTGGCGGTGAGGCCGGACTCGCTGGTCATGAGCTTGGCCAGACCGAAGTCGGTGATCTTGGGGACGAGTTCATCCAGGCGTACGGTCGGGCTGCCCGAACTCTGACTGGGGCTAGCTTCTGGTTTCGTGGCAGCGGCGGGGGACTGAGCGAGGAGGACATTCGCCGGCTTGATGTCGCGGTGGATGATGCCCTGGGCATGGGCGGATGGGATGGCCCGGGCCAGTCGTTCCACAAGCTGTGCCGCTTCCCGGGGTGGGACCTGCTGCCCCGCCAGGACCTGGGCCAGCGACCCGCCCTCGACGAACTCAAGAGCGAAGTAGGGCTGGGCCCGCTGGCCGCCAATTTCGTAGATCGCGACGATGTTGGGATGGCGAAGCCGAGCGACGATCTCAGCTTCGAAAAGGAACCGCAGGCGGGCCCCGGGTCGGGCCAACGCTCCACCGAGGATCATCTTGAGGGCAACCCTTCGCCCCAGCCGCTTATCCCGAGCCTGGTAAACCACACCCATGCCGCCCCGGCCCAATTCCTTCTCGATCACGTAGCCTTCGAGTTCGGGCCAGTCGTCGCCCAGTATCTCGGGCTCGACCGCCAGGCTGGGCTGCCACTGCGTGCTCAAAGGCGGCATGGCCGCGGGCGGTGGGAGCGACACCGTTTCATAGGTCGCCGGCAAGGGCGTCGCGGCTGCGGTCACTTGCTCTCGGATGGTGGCGGCAAGGTCGGGGAAGCGCTCCTCATATTCCTCCAGGGTCGGCGTTTCACCTGCTTGCTGCCGCAACTGCATCTCGACATGGATGAGTTCCACGGCCAGGTGCGGCTGGTCGACGCCATGCTCGGCGAGCAAGGCCAAGGCTGTGTCCAGGGAACTGCCGAGCCGCCGGTGCCACCGCTCCGTCAGATCGAGACGCAAGAGGTCCATCAGCTCAGTGCGCGCCAGGCCGGGTTGACCGCGAACGAAGGCGGCCAGGTCGGGCGGCTGGGCCGCTTGATTCCAAAGGACCGCATAGTCAACCAGCGCGCGCGGCATGGTGGGTCAGCCGAGGGGAGACTCTGCCCTCAGCTTACCGAAGTTCGAGGCCAAAGGGGTAGAGAATCGAGTCGGGCGAGGTACAGAAATGAGAATGGGGCTGGCTGCAAGGCCTAAACGAACCCGGCCCCGGAGTCCACGCAGAGACACCGGGGCCGAGGTCAGTGGTGATGCGGGCTAGTTGTCGTCCTTCGGCTCGTCGTTCTTGGGCTCGGCCCGCGGGGCCTCCTTGGCCTGGGGACCAGTGGGCTGGAACTGCAGCAGTCGGTTCCCTTCGACCTGGGGCGCGGGTCGCAGGAACGCCGCCAACCGGAGGGCCTGCTCCTTGAGGGCCGGGTCATCGACCTTTTCAGCGAGGGCGACCAGTCCCTTGATCTGCTCAGGGGACATGAGCACGCCGAACCGCTGAAGGTGGCCGCGCAGGGCCAGGGCAGCGGCGGCGCGAGCGGCAGGGGTCCGCACGTCGCGGAGCACCAGGTCGGCCAGGGCCATCTGGTTGGACTGCCCCGGACGCAGTGCCAGCACGTTGGCAGCCGCGGGAGCCAGTTCGTCGCTACCCAGTGCCTTGTGCAGAGCTGCTTCGGCCTGACGCAGGTCGTAGCCGCCAATCTCACCCCGGGCGATGCGGAGGAGCAGTTCCAAAGCCTTGGGGCCCATGGTCCGGCGCTCGGCATCGGTCAGGGCGGGCTGGAAGGGGTCGGCCAGAAGCGGCTGCAACTCCGCCTTGAAGAGATCGGCCGTGAGCGGCGTGGGCGTCAGGACGCGGACGCGTGGCTGATTGCCGGCCCACTGGTTCAGCCGCCGCTCTTGCCCTTCGCTCCCGGTCAGGACGACAGCCACGCCGCTGGTGTCGGCCTGCGTTCGGAGCTGGCTGAGTGTGTAAGGCAGGTCATTTTCGCCGAGGCTGGCATCCAGCACGATCAGCGTGGTGTCGCCGTAGTCGGCGGCCTGTTTGACCACTTCAGCTCCGGTAGTGAGCACGACGGCATCGAAGCCCGCCTGCTTCAGCAAGGAGGCGATCCGCTGGCCGGTCTCCATGCTACCGGCCCCCACGAATGCCCGGGGGAGGCCGTCGCCGCCCAGGGCCCGGCTCAACACCTTGACCACGCGGCTGGCTCCGGGGAAGCCTTCCGGCGTGGGAATACCAATGATCGCCTCGGCGGCGGCCATCTGGACCCGGGCGTCGGGATAGGAAAGAGCCCGAACGAGGGGAGCCTGGCGACGCTCCTGGGCTCGCGCCAGCCGAGCCTCACCGGCCAGCCCGAGGGCCTGCACGGCTCCGAGCACCACGGCGGTCCGCTTGTCCGCCAGCGCCCGTTCCAGCACGTCTTCGAGGAGATGAGTGCTCGTGCCGGCCAGCAGCCGGGCGACCTCGGGGGCGGCCTCTGTCAGCGGTGTATCCACGCCCGCCCGCTCCATGGCCTTCTCAAGAGCGAGGCTGATAAGCAGCACCTGGGCCGGGCGATGGCCTGGGTCGAGTTCCAGGGCCTTCCGCGCCCAGTAGATGCCGTAGTGCTCTTCGAATTGCGACTTGGTCGCCGGGACGCTCACCACGCCCTGCTGCGGGTCCCATTTCCAGATCAGGATGGGCTCGAGGATGCGCTCTTCGTGCTGGTAGAAGCGTTCGCCCGTGGCCACCAAGGCGGTGATGGCGTCCTGGCTGCTCCCGACGCTGGCCCCTCGGACGAACTTGCCGAGTAGCACCTGGGCGGCGGAACGCAGTTCGGGAGCCACGTCGGCCGCGGCAAACCACCAGAGGTGGGGGATGATGCGGTCGTCGGCCCGGCGCTGGAACACCGTGAAGACGATGTTGGCGAGGTAGGGATCGTTGGCGTCGAGGGCCGCGAGCAGGGCCGGCCCCACGCCGGCGTCCATCCGGACCAGGGCGGCCACGATGTTCTCATGCTCACCCTGCCGGGCCTGATTGCGAAGCACTGCCACCATGTAGGGAACGGCCCGGGCGCCGGCGATGCGCAATTGGGTGAAGGCATAAGCACGCTCTTGGGCCGAGCGGGCCAGGTTGTTGACGAAGAACTCGATGCGCCCGGGATCGCCGGCTCGGGCCTCGATCGCCCGGGTCATGCGGCGGATGAGCAGGTCCGCCAGCGGGCTGTCCTTGTCCGTCGCCGGGTCCTTCACCGTCACCTTGCGAACGGCGTCGAGGTTGGACATGCGCAGCAGCGGCGACAGGCCGTCCCGATCGTAGACGGCTAGGAGAAGCTTGGTTTGCTCGTCTTCACCGAGGGCATTGAGGCGGTCGTTAAACCGGGAGAGCATCTCGGCGGTGCGCTGGTGGTTGCCCAGGCTCAGTTCATACTTGCAGGCGGCCCAGAACTCGGGGGCTGTTTCCGGACTCTTGTTGTACGGCAGAATGAAGTCCTGCCCCCGGGCCACGGGGACAGCCAACGCGAACAGTACCAAGACAACCAGCATGCGCGCTCGATGCATCGGGACAGGCTCCTTGCATGGTCCCTGGGCGCAGCCGCGCCCGGAGTCGGGGACTCTCTGCCGAAGTGTTGCCGATGCCGCCTGGAACGGCGGACACCGGGCCCCATTCTACCCGAAGAACGCGGTCTGCGAAGCCGGCATTCTCGGCACGACGGGCAGAGGGACCCCAGACTACCTCGGCATAACCGGACTCTTCCGACGGCACCTAGGCCAGGTCCGATCCACTTGGCTTTGCAGTGCTACTTCGTAATATCTCACGAGTCTGCTCCGTGCCCGACTCACGAGCTTGCCATGGATCGCACCCCCGTCGCGGATCAGCCCCTATCGGTCGTGGTGCCTGCTTACCAGGCCACGGCCGTGCTCCCGAGCCTGATGGCCGACCTGCGGTCCGTTCTCGACAAACTGAAGCGTGCCAACGAGGTCATCGTGGTCGACGATGCCAGCTCGGACGGGTCGTCGGACTGGCTACGCCGGCAGGCTGATTCCTGGCCTTCGCTTAGGGTGACCTACCTGGACAAACACCAGGGCCAGGGCGTGGCTCTGCGAACCGGGCTGGGGCTGGCCGAGCATCCGCTGGTCTTCACGCTGCCGGCCATCGCCGGCTTTGCCCCGGTCGTCTTGCACGACTTCCTCAAGCTCATCGATCAGGTCGACATCGTGGTCGGACAGCGGTCCGGCGTTTCACACTGGGCCTGGCTCCGCAGCTCCGCCTGGTGGCTTTATGGCCTGTCAGTCCGTGACCCGCACTGCCCCGTGCGGCTCTACCGCCGGGATGCTCTGATGCGTTTCCCGTTGCAGTCGGCCAGCGCTTTTGTCCATCTGGAGATTCTGGCCAAGGCGAATTTCTTGGGTCTCTTCATGGCGGAATGTCCGATGGAGGGGCCGCTCGACGCGACCGTTCCAGGCGAGCCTGCGCGCGCCGCCGACCAGCAGGCGCTGCTGCGTCGCCCTGTGTTTGCGATGCCAACCGCTGTGGTCAACTGAGGCCGCCCCCAGGGCCTGCTGCGATCCCACGGACTGCCCCCGTTATCTGCTTGCATTGTCCTACCCCTTGGGCTAGGTTGAGGCCCGGGCCGCGGTCTCGCCCGCCCACGGGGCGTGGTCCAGGTGTCGAACGTGACTCATCCGCGCTTGGCCCGCACCGCCGCGGGCCCCCAACCGGGAGACCGCATCATGACGACCTACCGCCCCCAAGTCGAGCATCTGGAAGCCCGCGACGTGCCTAACGCTCAGGTCGTGACCGCCAGTTTCTCCATCGTCGGGAGCACGCTGAACCTCGTGGGCCATAGCCGGCTGTCCAACAATCTGGTCATCACCGACAACGGCACGGGCGAACTCGGCAACATCGCCCTCTGGTATAACGGGCAGAACTTGAACGGCCTGACGGCCGGCACCGCCATCGACACCATCAACATCGTAGGCGGCCGGACCTACGACAACGTCATCTTCAACCTCGTGGGCGGCGCCTTTACGAACATGACCGTTAACGCTTGGCTGGGCGCGGGCAACGACACCTTCGTGGCCAACCTGCCGGGTGGCAGCGGCGCCGCCGTGCTCGGAGGCGGGAACTATGCCTTCAACGTCCATGGCGGCGACGGCAACGATTTCCTGGCTCTCAATGCCTACGGTGGACTTCTCAACCTCGGATTCGATGCTGCACTTTCAGCTCACTTCGTCGGCGGCCGCGGTCACAACCTCATGGTCCTCAACTACGACGGCGACAGCGACGGCACCGTCAACTTCACCGCGGACGCCCGTCAAGGCCGCGACATGGTGTTTGCCAACGTCAACTTCCGGCCCGACCCGGTCGGCCTGCCGGGCACGGCCAACATCCGCGTCTGGGGCGGCGACCGCAGCTACATCAGCATCCTGGCACGCAACTACGACCCGGCCACGGCCAACGTGGTCAACGCCCTGGTCGAAGGCAATCACGGTCGCGGCCAGGTCGTCATTGCTACCCACAACGTCAACGTGGTGGGGCTCGGCAAGGGCAGTCAGCTCTGGCGGACGCTGTAATCAAGAGAGTCCGCATTCCGTCGGACCGACAGGCCAACAACGACGCGCCGTTTCTGGGCCCGAGTTGTCGGGCTTAGGACTGGCGCGTTTTTGGCGCTGCTTGACACTCCGAAGCGCGAAGCTTTAGAATGCCAACGTCCGGCCTCGGCGTCCGCCGGGCCCGGGGAGGATTCTCATGCGCTGTCAGCGGTGTCCCAAGTCCGCCCATATCCACATCACGGACATTCATGGCGCGAATGCCGACGGCGCCTACATGTTCGACGAGTACCATTTTTGCGAGGACTGTGCCCAGAAGTTCCTGTTTGAGTCCGCCACGGGCAAGTCGGCGGAAGCCAAGCCCGAGACCGACCCTGAGGCTACGGAGCTTTCAGACCTCAATCAGCGCACCTGCCCGAACTGCGGCATTACGTTTAAGGATTTTCGTCTGACCGGACGTCTCGGCTGCCCACAGGACTATGAGGTGTTTCGCGCCGACCTCATGCCCTTGCTCGAGAATATCCATGGCGAGGTGCAGCACGTGGGCAAGGCGCCCCGGCGGCAACCGGCCTCGGCCAATCGCAGCCGCGAACTCACCGCCCTGCGCAAGCAACTCCAGCAAGCCGTCGGCCGTGAGGATTACGAGGAGGCGGCCCGGCTGCGCGACCGGATTCGCCAGGTCGAGCAACAGAGCGACTGAGCCGGCATGACGCTGGCGGGGGAGAGGCAAGGTGCGGCAGTTATGATTCCCTGTTCTCGCTGCGGCCAAGCCGCCGCCACCGAGCATCTGATCCACGTCGGTCCCGATGGGTCCAAGTCGGAACTGCACCTGTGTACCGCCTGCGCGGAGAAGGCCCAGATCGTCGCGCCCGAGGGGCTGCAGCTCCCGGCCGTGCTCCAGGCCCTGATCGGGACCCACGTCGGGGCCTTGTCGGACGAGTTGTCGCGCCTCGTTTGCCCCTCCTGTGGTATAAAATACATGGAGTTTCGGGCGGAGGGCCGCTTGGGCTGTCCGCATGACTATGCCGTGTTTCGCGTGGGACTGCTGCCGCTGCTCAAGAAGATTCACCGGCACGAGCGGCATGCGGGCAAGCAACCCAAGCGGCGGCGGCGCTCGTTGGAACGGGACCAAGAACTCCTGCGGCTGCGGCGGGGAGCGTCAGCCGCGCCCCGCCCGGCGGGCCCAGCAAAAGCGGGGGGGCCCCCCCCCCGCCGCCGCGG
>CALLZJ010000360.1 GCA_937858435.1 uncultured bacterium | reverse complement strand
TGAGCCGTCCCTGGTCTGGTTCGACAAGGTCCTGCTCACGGTAATGCTCTTCTTCCTGCTCTCGATGGAGGTCTTCGCGGCGATCCCCGACATCGGCGGCGTCCTGCCCAGCCTGGCCCGGCACGCTGAGCAGGCGAGTTAGAACCCGGCGGCGCTATGATCCTCACCCCTCCAGCGTGATCGGGTCTCCGGGCCGGATGGTGCCGCTGGTGACGATCTGGGCTCGGAGGCCGCCCCGGTGCCGTAGGCCAGCCACCAGTGGCGGCGCGCCCCCCCGTTCCCGCACAGGGGCGCACGGGTCGCGCCGGCGCCCCCCCCTCGGGGGGGGGCGGGAGGGCCGTCAACCGAATCGCGTAGTCGCGCTCCAGCGCTGTCAGGGCCTCCATTTCGATCAGCGTGATCTCCCGGTCCGGGGCGTGCTTCTTGGAGAAGGTGCCTGCCTTCTGGGCATAGCGGTCCCCTTCCAGCCCAACCCCGGCCACGGCCTCGGCGGCCTCGACCGAACGCAGGGGCTGCCCCTGCTCACCCACGTGAACCGCCACCACCTTGCCCGTCCAGTTCGCCATCGTCGCTTTCTCCTCCTAGGGATGAAGCCATTCTACCGGTCCGAGCCCAACCTGGGCCCGTTCGCTAGGATTGCTGCAGTCCGATCATTCCCATGCAAAGGGCATCGCTCATGGCACACTTCGTCGGTCTCTCGGGGAGTTTGCGCCGGGGCTCCTTCAACACCGCGCTGCTGCGGGCGGCCGCCGAGTTCCTGCCGGCCGGCCACGACCTGGCCCTCCACACCATGCACGGCATCCCCGTCTACGACGGCGACCTCGAAGCCAGCTCGGGCGTCCCCCAGCCGGTGGCCGTGCTGAAGGATGCCGTCGCCGCGTCGGCCGGCCTTTTGATCGCCACGCCGGAGTACAACAATTCCTTCCCCGGCGCGCTCAAGAACACCATTGACTGGATGACCCGTCCGCAGGCCGACCTGGCCCGCGTGTTCGGCGGCAAGCCCGTCGCCCTGCTCGGCGCGACGCCGGGCGGATTCGGCACCATTCTCAGCCAGAACGAATGGCTGCCGATCCTGCGCTACCTCGGCACCCGGCCCTGGTGCGAAGGGCGTCTGCTCGTCTCCCGGGCCCAGACGCTGTTCGATGCCGAAGGCCGCCTCACCGACACGGCCACCCGGGACCAGTTGCGAAAGTTCGTCGAGGGCTTCGTGGCCTTCGCCCAACTTGGCCAGTAGACCGCCCGAAGAAGCCGGTTGCGATTTCGTTGCCTGGAGGGCGTGCCGGGCATCCCAATCAAGGACCGAGGCGGTAGAATAGCGGGAAAGCTCCCCGCCCCCTCTCCAAGCGTGGAGGTCGAGATGCGTCGATTGCTGCTGTTCCTGGCCGCTTCCTCCGTCCCCTTCTGGTGGCTGGCGCTCGGGCAGGTCGGGCCCTGGGTCCAGGCCAGTGACCCCAAGAGCACCCGGACGAAAGCGGAGGCCAAGATGGTGAACGTCGAAGTGTTCAATCGGGAAGGCAAGCTGGTGGGCCCGCTCACCATGCCCATGGTCGTCAAGACCGATGAGGAATGGCGCAAGCTCCTGACGCCGGAACAGTATCGCATCACCCGCCGATCGGGGACCGAGCCCGCCTTCTGTGGCAACCTCCTGGATAACAAGAAGAAGGGGGTCTACTGCTGTGTCTGCTGTGGCCTGCCCCTCTTCTCCTCCGATTCGAAGTTCAACTCGGGGACCGGCTGGCCCAGCTTCTTCAGCCCCGTGAGCAAGCTGAACGTGACACAGAAGGTCGACCGCAGCTACGGCATGGTGCGGGTCGAGATCAACTGTGCCCGGTGCGACGCCCATCTGGGCCACGTCTTCGACGATGGCCCGCGTCCGACTGGCCTGCGCTTCTGCCTGAACAGCGAATCCCTGACCTTCACCGAGGAGACCAAGCTGGCCTCGCTCGCCGACCCCGCCACGTTCAAGAAGGAAGAAGAAAAGAAGCCGTAGCGATGGCCCGCCACCCGGGGCTGGGGGCGGGCCATGCCCCCGCCGCCGGTCGGCCAGGCGAGTTCCAGAGAGTCTCAAGGCAGTCTCCACGGGGGGTCCAGGCCTCCGCCACGCTCCGCCAGGCCACCGCCACGCTCCGCCAGGTGTCGCCACGAGGGTCCCGGAGGGCTCCAGGCGGGGTCTCGGGGGCCTGGAACGTTGGTTTTTTGCACAATCCACGTTCCGCCAGGGCCTCTCCACGCTGCTGCGCAGTGGTTCGGGCCTGTTCGGCGCGCCGGGCCGTCCGACCGTGTTCTTTGCCCTGCGCGCACCTTCCACGTCCCGGCCCTCATGGCCGATCCCACCCTAGCATCTCATCCCTCCCCGCCGCATCGTCGGTTGTGGCCGAAGCGGCAGCGGGGAACGCCTCTTAAGGATCAGTCGGACGAGTTCTTGTTGCGCCGGTTGGCAAACCACCACGAGGCCGTCAGGTAGAAGATCGGGTAGGCCAGGGAGATGAGCCCCAGGCCCAGGAGTGGGTGATCCGAGGCCGGAAGCCGGTGAGGCATCTGCTCGGTCGGTAGGTGCCACATCAGCCAGGCGACGAGTCCGGCCCAGAGCGCTCCCAGGATGTTGGTCCAGCGGTTGAGCCGGCCCCCTTGGGAAGGATAAAGGTACTTGAGGGGAACAAAGGTCAAGACGGCCAGGCCTTGCACGAGCAGCAGCGCCGCCCAGCCTGGCCATGGCAGCAAGTAGAGATAGAAGGCGACGGCATTCCAGCAGGAGGGGAAGCCGAGGAAGTAGCCGTCCGGCGTCTTGGCGTCGACTTGGGAGAAGCCATAGGCCGCCGCCAGGAGCGGCGGCACGAGCCAGACCAGGCTCGGCTCCGGGAGTGCCCCTGCCCGCCAGACCAGGAGCAGCGGCAGGAAGGCATAGGTGAGGAAGTCGATGACGTCGTCGAGCCGGCGGCCGTCGAAGCCGGGCAGCACCTCCTTGACCCGGGCCTTGCGGGCCAGGAAGCCGTCCGTGGCATCGACGACCGTGGCCGCCAACATGCAAAGGAAGGCTGCCCGGAAGGCGGCGGGCGTCCCTTCGACGATGAAGACCGCCATGGCCAGGGCCAGCACCGCACCCAGGGCGGTGTAGCCATGGACGGCCCAGGCGGCGACGTGCGACTTGGAGAGGTGATGGCCAGGCATGGCATTGGTTTAGCGGTTAGACCGATGAGTGGTGAGTCCGCCGATTCTGCCATCCTCCGGGGCCGACTCTTCTGGCTCGATTCCTCTGGCAGGAATGCAAGTTGATCTCGGCCCCGCATTCGGCGAGCAGAACGTAGTCGAATCCGGCGTATCCCATTGGCATCGGCATTCGGGAAGCGGATAATGAGAAGGGTGCGGCCCCTGGCGGGCCGCCGCCCTTCGTCCAGTGGCCCGGCCCATTCCTAACTCACTTGGTGGAGGCGGCCATGTTTGCCCCGCGACGTCTGCTCGTGCTCCTGCTGGCATGCTCCCTCCTGGGAGCGGCTCCCGGGCTCGTCTCCACCACGCGCGGCGCGGCCCAGCGGCCGGAAGTCCAGGTCGATCCCGAGTCGGTCCGGTCCGCGATCCGCCGGGCCATCGAGTTTCTCAAGACGTCGGCCCGGGATAGTTCCTGGGAACATCGGGTCCCTTTCGCGGCCTCGGGCCAGTATTACGGCGGCCCCTCGGCGCTGGCCCTGCTCGCCCTGCTCGAAGCCGGCGTCGACCCCGACGACCCGGTGATCCAGAAGGGGATTGAACGGCTCAAGGAGCAGCAGCCGCGAAACACCTACACCGTTTCCTTGCAGACCATGGTGCTGGCGAAGGCCAAGCCCGATCGCGATCGCCTGGTCATCAAGCGTAATGTCGATTGGCTGCTGCGGGAGGCGCGGCGGCGGATCGAACGGGACGGCCGGCCCGCCATCGCCTGGCACTACCCCATGGCGGGGCTCGATTCCTGGGATAACTCGAACACCCAATATGCCGTCCTGGCCCTGCGCGAGGCTCATTTCGCCGGGGTGCCCGTGCCCGACTCGGTCTGGCGTGAGATCGAGCATCATTATGTCGCCCAGCAGTTGCCTTCGGGCGGCTGGCGCTATCAAGGAACCGGCGGCGAAGGCGAGCGCTTCAGCATGACCACCGCCGGCGCCGCGAGCCTGGTGATCACCAATACGGTGCTCAGCAAGAACATGGAACAGATCAAGCCGGACGGCACGATCGAGAACTGCGGCCGCTTCCAGGGCGGCCGCGACGATCCGCTCAAGCGGGCTATCGACCGGGTCGGGCAGACCTTCCGCCTCCAGTCTCGGGGACCGGCCGACTTCTCGATGCCTAACTACTGCTACAGCATGTATGGCGTTGAACGAGCCGGCCGCTTCAGCGGCGTGCGCTCCTTC
>CALLZJ010000359.1 GCA_937858435.1 uncultured bacterium | reverse complement strand
CTACCTGGCCAACACCATCGATCCGGTCAGCCGCACGTTTGCCTTCCAGATCCCCTTGGACAACGAAGCACGGGTGGTCTCGGAAGCGGGCCGTACGCAACTGCTCTGGCGTTTCCGTCCGGGGCAGCGCGTCCGAGTCCGGGTGCGCGTCGAGGCCTGGGAAGGCGTGTTTGTCTTGCCCGCTCAGGCCGTGGTCCGCGATGGCGCCGACGCCTATGTGTTCATCCAGAACGAAAACACCTTCGAGCGGAGGGCGGTTCGGATGCTGGCCCTGGACCGCTGGCACGCCGTGCTCGCCCACGACGGTACGCTGCTGCCCGGGATGTTCGTCGTCCAGAATGGGGGCGCCCAGTTGCAGCGGATTGCCAGCGCGGGGGCGACCGGCGTCCCCAAGGGTTACCACATGCATGCCGACGGCACGCTCCACAAGAATGACGACCCAGAGAACTAGGCGGCCGCCATGCTCAACGCCTTGATCCGCTTCGCGCTCACGCATCGCGCGCTCGTCCTCGCCGCCAGTATTTTGGTCCTGGTCTACGGCAGCTTCCTGACGACGACGCTGCCCATCGATGTCTTCCCTGACCTCGATCGGCCCCGCGTGGTCATTCTCACCGAATGTCACGGCCTGTCGTCCGAAGAAGTGGAAACACTGGTCTCCTGGCCCATTGAATCGGCCTTGCTCGGCGCCTCCGGCGTGCAGACGGTCCGCAGCCAGTCGAGCCAGGGCCTGAGCGTCATTACGATCGAGTTCGACTGGCAGACCGACAGCCGACACGCCCGACAGTTGGTGATGGAACGGTTGGCGACGGTGCCGATGCCGCCGGACATCCATCCCTTGCTGACGCCGCCTGCTTCGATCATGGGTCAGATCATGCACGTGGGGCTGCATCGTCGCCTGGGCCCGCAGGGCGGCCAGCTCACTGCCGTCGCCCAGACGGACCTGCTCGCCGAACTGACCCTGGCGGCGAATCAGCCCACGCTGACTCTCTGGCGGCCGCGGCCCGGAGCCGCCCTGCGGCGGGGGGACCGGGTGCCCGCCGATAAGGTTGACTGGCAGGTCGCTGGTGCCAGCCATGCCGCGACCTTCATCCATGCCGGGCAGACGTTCCGTGTGCAGTTTCTCGATCCGTTGGCCGAACGCATGGAACTGCATGCCCTGGCCGACTGGCTAATCCGGCCCCGTCTGTTGCAGTTGCCCGGCGTGGCGGAAGTGATCGTCATGGGCGGCGATCGCAAGCAATTTCAGGTCCGCGTCAATCCGGAGCAGCTGCAGGAGTTCGGCGTCACGCTGCACGAGGTGGAAGAGGCCATTCGGGCGAACAATCTGAATGCCAGCGGCGGCATAATCGTGGAAGATCAAACCGAGCGGCCCGTGCGCGTGCTGGCGCGCCTGGGCCCGCAGGCGGACAAGGCGATCGACGACCTGCGGCAGATTCCGGTGAAGGTGGGACCCGCCCGCGCCGTGCTGCTCGCTCAGGTCGCTGAGGTGACGGTCGGGCCCGCGCCGAAGCGCGGCGACGCCGGCGTAAACAGCCATCCGGGCGTGGTCCTCACCATCGTCAAACAACCGCACGCGGACACCCGGCGCGTCACGGCGGCAGTCACGCAAGTACTTGCCAGCACCGCCTCCGGGCTGCCGGCCGATCTCGTCATCAACACCGAACTGTTCCAGCTTCGCAAGTTCATCGACCTGGGCATCTACTACGTCGAAGAAGCGCTGCTCATCGGAGCCGGGCTAGTCGTGGCCGTCTTGTTCCTATTCCTCTTCAACCTCCGTACCACCTTCATCACGCTGACGGCCATTCCGCTCTCGCTGCTGACGACCACGCTCGTGTTTCGCCTCATCGAGATGCTGACGGGGACCCCGTTATCCATTAACGTCATGACGCTGGGTGGGCTGGCCGTGGCCATGGGCGAGTTGGTGGACGATGCGATTGTCGACGTCGAGAACATCCATCGCCGGCTGGGTGAGAATGCCAGCAGTGCCCTGCCCAAGCCGGCCATCGTCGTCGTCTACCAGGCCAGCGTCGAGATTCGCTCGGCCATCGTGTTCGGCACGGCCGTCGTGATCCTGGCGTTCGCCCCATTGTTTGCCCTGACCGGCGTCGAAGGCCGGCTCTTCGTGCCGCTGGGACTGGCCTATATCACCTCCATCCTGGCCTCGCTGGCCGTCTCCTTGACCGTCACCCCGGTGCTCTCCTACTACCTGTTGCCTAGTAGCCGGAAATCTCACACCGGTGATAGCGTCCTCCTCCGCGTACTTAAGACGCTGGCCACGCCGCTGATTCGTTTCAGTCTGCGCTTCGCTCCCTGGCTGCTGTTGACCACCTGGATCGTCGCCGCTTGGAGTGTCTGGCAACTCACGCGGCTGGGGGCTGATTTCCTGCCCAAGTTCGATGAAGGTAGTACGCAGATCAACGTCACCTTGCCGAGCGGCTCGTCCCTCAAGGCCTCCAATGACGTCGCGGCCCTGATCGACGCTCGGCTCAAGGCCCTGCAGTGTACTCCAGAGAAACCCGGCGAACCGATCCTGCACTTCATTCGCCGAACCGGCAGGGCTGAACGCGACGAACATGCCGAGCCGGTCAGTCGCAGCGAGTACATTCTGACCATGAATCCGCGTGCCCGGTATCGCCGCGACGAGTTTATCCGCACCTTGCTGGCTCAGCTCCGTGCCGAGGTACCTGGCGTGGAGTTCGAGGCCGAGCAACCCCTGTCGCACCTCATCAGCCACATGTTGTCCGGCGTGACGGCCCAGATCGCCGTCAAGGTGTATGGCGACGACCTGGACAAGCTCCGCGATCTGGCGCTGCGCATTCAGGATGCCATCGCCCCCATCGCGGGGGTCCCCCCGCCGCTCGTCGATCCGCAGGAACGCGTCGATGAAGTGCATGTCATTCCCCGGCCTGACGATCTAGCCTTCTACGGGCTGAGCCGGGAGTACGTGGCCGCGTGGGTACAGACCGCGCTCAAGGGCACGGTTCTCTCCCAGGTGCATGAGGGGCAGCGGCGTTTCGATCTGGTGGTCACACTGAATGAACCCTACCGCTCGGACCGCTTCCGCCTCGGCGACCTGCGTCTCGAACTGCCAGGAGGGCGCGGGCAGATTCGGCTGCGCGACGTGGCCGACGTTCCCGAGTCGGCCAGCGGACCCAACTCGATTGGCCGCGAGCAGGCCCGGCGGCGGCAGACCGTGCGCTGCAACGTCGCGGGCCGGGACCTGGGGAGCGTCGCCGCCGAGATCGAGCAGCGCGTGCGCGACCAGGTGTCCTTGCCTCCCGGCTATTTCCTCGAGTTCGGCGGGCAGTTCGAGGCCCAGCGCTCGGCGACCCTCCTCATCGTGCTCCTGGCGGGTGCCTCCCTGGGAGGGATCTTCTTTGTGCTCCTGCTGCTTTTCCCTTCGGTACGCATTACTCTGCAAGTCCTGAACGCGATCCCAACGGCCTTCATCGGCGGCGTGCTGGCCTTGGTTCTGACTCAGCAGACGCTCACCGTCGCCAGTCTGGTCGGCTTCGTCTCGCTGGGCGGCATCGCCGTGCGCAACGGCATTCTCCTGGTCACGCACTACGTCCACCTCATGCGGCACGAAGGCGAGGGATTTACGGAGCAGATGGTGTTGCGCGGCAGCCTGGAGCGTCTGTCGCCCGTGCTGATGACCGCGCTCACCGCCGGCATGGGCCTCTTGCCCATCGTCTTGGGGGGCCGTAAACCCGGCCTGGAGATTCTCTATCCGGTCGCCACCGTGATCCTGGGTGGGCTAATGACCGCAACGTTCTGCGAGTTCCTGATTCACCCGGGCCTGTTCTTGAGGTTCTCCGGCAGGAACGCCCAACAATTGGTACGCAGCGGTGACGAAGACGTGGAGTTGCTCCGGGGCGTGGCATAGCAGACCTTTTCACCTCGTTTCTCTTCGAAAGGACGTGTCCGATGCGTTGTGCGAAAGTGGTGGGCGCTGTGGGCGTGCTGCTTCTCTTCTTCGTAGTGGGCTGTGAGCACAAGGCTCATCCGACCCGAGGCACTCCGGGACCGAGTGGAGTCCATCCGAAGGAGCACGGCCCCGGGCATGTGCACGGCCCTGGCCCGCACGGCGGCGTGGTGTTTGACCTCGGACGCTACCATGCCGAGTTCACCGTCGATCATGCCAAGCACGAGTGCACGCTCTACTTCCTAGGCGACGACGAGACGACGCCCGTGGCCGTTGCCGCTAAGGAAATCACCGTGCACACCAAGCCGACCAAGACCGCCGACGGGACGGAGGTGCCGGCCCTGACGATCAAGCTTTTGCCCAAGGACCTCAAGGAGGGCAAAGCCACCCTTTTTGTCGGGACCGATCCGGGGTTGGGCAACGTGGCGGACTTTGAGGGCACTGCACTGGGCGAGATCAATGGCAAGCCCGCACAGGGCACCTTCAAGGAAGACGGTTCCAAGCCAGACAAGAAGTGAGCCACGCGGCTCACGCTGCTCATTCTCAGCGCAAGGCCCTCGCGCTACCGCCTGGGCCTGCGCTGTGCGGGCGGACCGCGGGTGTCACGGACTGAGACGGTGAATGACGGCGCCATCTAGACACTTCGGCGGCCAGGGAATGGCAACACGAACGAAAAGGCCAAGCTGCCGAGGCCGCCTGGAACTCGGAATCGCCAGGCGTACGGTCCCCACGTTTTCTCTGGCAGGGTCTTGGTATTGCAAGCGAGATTACGTCTTCGTCGGCGATTCAATCTGATTGCCATCGGGCTTCATCGCTTGGGCAACTGTCGCAATCATGAAACCAATTCCGACAAGTCCCGCCCCCAGGAGATTCATGAACATCCTGACAAAATCGTCGAGCTGGACAGCGGTGTAAAAGACCAACGCCGAGCCAAGGGCCAACAATCCGACTCCGAGGATTGCAGTGGACTTTTTGCTCAGCGATCTATTGCTCATCGGCTTACTCATGCGATTGGACCTTTCGTTGTGAATGCCCGCCTTTACGTTGCGGGAAATGCTCGGACGCCGATCGACCCCGCTCTACCGCCGCCGGGACTCACGCCACCAACGGCACTGAGCGAAACCCAGAAACACCAAGCGCCCCGGCGGCCTGCTGTTGCACCTGGTTAGCGACGACTCCCCAGATCGATTCCGGTAGGGGCGGGAATACCACGTCCACCCGACTACCCTCTTCGCTGCCGAAAGAATCCATGCTTGCCCCTTTGGCTCCGTCTCCTTCAGCGGCCTTTTCGGCACCTACTCGCCCGTGCCAACTGCATGACCCGCTGCTTTCAGCTTTGCCTCTCCTCGCAACTTTACGAGTGTGCCCGCACCGAAGCGCTTGTCGATCTCTTGCTGCATCCGGTTGTTGTAGTGTTCGATCTCTGCCTTCTCGTCATCCGTCGTGGGTTTGAGAACGTAGACGACCTCGACCCCGCACTTCTCCTTGAGCAGCGCAGCGAAGGCCACGAACTCAGGATCGTTCTTTGCGACACCAGGCTCCTCGCTCTCGATCTTCTTGAGGCGCAAGTTGCCAGCGGCGATATCCCGCTCGGCCTCTGATTTCGACGAGCAGCCAGCCGAGTAAAGTGCTGCTGCCATTGTGATCATCAAGGTCAAGTGTCGAACCCAGGTGCTTGTCATGTTCGCCCTCTTGCACACCGCCGCGGTCAGGTGCAACGGCTGGTTCGGCCTCACTGGCCCCACCAGCCCAGCAGCCGGCCGACCAACAGAACGGTCAGCAGCAAGACCAGCCCCAAGGGAATAGCCAGCCGCTCCAGCCAGACTCGGCGGATGGAACCGCGAAACGCCGCCTGCCCCTCCCGGAATGCCGCCGCCAACAGCGGGTCGGCCGGCGGCCCATCGGGTGCCGACAGGCCCTCCGTGATCGCCGCCTGTACGCCGGCTTGGATGGCCTGTTTAACTGCGGCGAACAGCTCCGGGGCTTTCTCGTCTGGGATACCCGCCGCTACGAGTTGGGCGACGATCTCCGGCTCGGGGCGACTCAGCCGCAACCCATCGCTGATGAGCCGAACCAGCCGCTGAATTGCATCGGCTTCGTCCAAGCGGGCACCTCCGCATTTGACGCCGAACGCCTGCCTCTCTAACGAACCACCAAGCGGAGAGGGCGGGATTCGAACCCGCGGTACGCTTTTGGCGCACACGGCATTTCCAGTGCCGCACCTTCGGCCTCTCGGTCACCTCTCCGGAAGGGCTGGATTGGCTGCCCGGCCCGTGCCCGCCGCCGCTTCCCTAGGAGGAGAAGAGCGACGACCGCCGCAGCCCCAACCGCTGCAGCCAGTATTCCGCCACGGTCCACAGGGTGTGCAGGCCGTAGCGGACGCTGCGCTTGAAGTTGATGCTGCTTGCCTCTTTAAAGTAGCGGACGGGCACGGGAATGTCACCCAGACGGAAGTTGAAATGGACGGCCTGGACCAGGAACTGGGTGTCAAAGACGAAATCGTCGGAGTTGCGCTCAAAGGGGATCGTTTCCAGAACGGCCCGGCGGTAAACGCGGAAGCCGCTGTGGAAGTCGCCCAGATTCTGCCCCAGCAGAATGTTTTCGAACGCGGTCAAGAAGCGATTGGCAATGTACTTGTACAGGGGCATGCCCCCGGCCAGGGCCTCGGCTCGGCTGCGGATGCGGCTGCCCAGGACAATGTCGCAAATGCCCAGCTCGATGATGTTGACAGCAGCGGCGATCACCCGGCTGTCGTACTGGTAGTCTGGGTGGATCATGACGACGATGTCGGCCCCTTCGGCCAGCGCCCGGCGGTAGCAGGTCTTTTGGTTGCCGCCGTAGCCCCGATTTTGCTCGTGGACGATGACTTCCAGGCCCATCTCCTGGGCAATGGCCACGGTGTCGTCGGTGCTGCCGTCGTCGACGAGGATGATCTTGTCGACGCTGCCCGGCGGCACGTCGGCCACGGTGGCGTGGAGCGTGGTGGCGGCGTTGTAGGCCGGCATGACCGCCACGACCTTGCTCCGTCGCCGCAGGGGCGGGGCGTCGGGGCCCAGAATGTCGGCCAGGCTGGGTGCTTCGCGCCGCAGCCGCTCCGCCACAAGCATGTCCATGCCCAACTCTCGTGGTCTAGTCGTTGAGGGAAACGCCGGCTCGGCGGCAGGTTCACACGGTCTCCACATTATATCATGCAGAAAAGGCCGGCGTCCGAAGGCGGGCGGCTGGCGGCAACTTCAGGCGAGCCCCTGCCATGACTTCCTCCGCCTTGTCGGATTCGCCAGCCCCCGCCGCGCCGGGCCTCTTCCCCCGCTAGCTGCTGCCGCTCCTCTTCGCTTTTGCGATTCTGCTCGGCTCCCAGCAGCTTTTCCACACCCATATCGACGTGGACACCTGGTGGCACCTGCGCGTGGGGCAGTGGATCGTGGAACACCAGGACGTCCCTCGGCAGGACCCCTTTTCCCGGTATGGTCTTGAGACCGGCCAGGACTGGCGCGCCTACAGTTGGCTTTACGAGCTCGCACTCTACCATGGCTATGCGACCTGGGGCTGGCATGGGATCGTCTTCTTCCGTGCCGTCCAGGGCTTCCTCGTGGCCTGGGCCTGGCTGCTCTTCACGACCCGCTACCCCAACTCCGTGCTCTGGTCGGCCCTGCTCTTTCTCCTGGGCTATTTCAGCTTCTTCCTGATGACCCTCAGCGAGCGGCCCTGGCTGCTTTCCATGATGATGGGTATGTGGACCGTGGCGGTCATGCAGGACTTGCGGGCCGGCTCGCGCCGCTGGCACCACTGGCTCCTCCCCCTGGGCTATGTCCTCTGGGCCAACTGGCACATTCAGTTCATCTATGGGCTGGCCCTGCTGGGGGTCGGCGTCCTGGCGCCCCTTTTCGACCGCTGGCTGGGCTGGGAGCAAGACGAACCCGCCCAACTCGGATCGGCAAGCTGGCAGCGCTTGCTGCTGATCGCCCTCCTGTGTGCGGCTGGCACGCTGGTGAACCCCTTCCACGTTTCCATCTACCAGGTGGTCTGGGAGTATGCCTCGCAGCCGGGGGCCTTCGCCTATGTCTACGAACTGACGGCACCGAACTTCCGGCGGCGGGAAGACTGGCTCTGCGTGGGGTTGGCGGGGCTGGCCCTGTTCCTGCTCGGTCGCCAGCGTGGGCTATCGACCTTCCAGATTCTGCTGATCGTGGGGCCCACCTTCGCCGGACTGCGGGCCAAGCGCGACCAGTGGTATCTCCTGGTCGGCGTGGTGGCGGTGCTCAGCGAGTTGCGTTTCACCTGGCTGTCCCTGCCGGCGGCCGCCTCCTGGCCCCGCTGGACGCAACTCGCCGTGCCCGCCGGCCTGGTGCTACTGGCGGCCAGCGGGAGCTGGCGCCTGCAGGAGGCCGCGTTCGTCACATCGGAAGAGGAGTCCTACCCGGTGGCTGCCGTCGCCCACATCCGCGCGCAGGGCTACCCGGGGCCGATCTTCAACCACTTCGACTGGGGTGGCTACCTTATCTGGCGCTTGCCCGAATACCCGGTGGCGATGGATGGACGGACGAACCTGCACGGCGATGCCCGGATTGAGGCCTCGCTCAAGGCCTGGGGTGGCGAGCCGGGCTGGCAGGACCTGCCCGAGCTGCGGTCCGCCCGCGTGCTGCTGGTGCAGCAGAAGAGCCCGCTGGGCCAACTCTTACGGCTGCACCCCCGCTTCCGCCTCGTCTTTGAGGACCAGCGGTCCTCGGTCTTCGTGGCTGACCCCTAGCGCGCAAGAAACCGGCCCGCGGGGAGTTCCCGCGGGCCGGAGCGTTGTCAGAGTAACCGGTCGCGCCTTAGAACGCGAAGGTCTGGTTGAGCCGTTCCTCTTCCTCTTCCGGAATGATGATGCGCGGCGTGACCATCAGCAGGGTGCTGGTGGCTTCCCGAGCATAGGAGTTGTTCCGGAACAGGCGGTTGATGTAGGGGGTCTTTGAAGGCACGGGCGGGCCGAACTCGCGCCGCGCTTCGCGCATCCGCTTGATGCCACCGAGGAGGATCGTCCCGCCGTCCGGCACCATGACCGCGGTGCTGAGCGAGAAGGTCTCGATGCTGGGCTGCTGGAGCGTCAGCCCCGGGATCGGCGTGAAGGTGCGGTCCCGGTTGCCAAGCTGCGTGATCGACGGCGCCAGCGAGAGCTGGACGTACTTGCGATCGGCAGTGATGGCCGCCTGGATCGACAACGTCAGACCGGTCGGGATCGGCACGGTGTTGGGCACGAATACGATCGCCCCGGTGAAGAAGTCACGCTGGGCGTCGACGCTGACCACGAACAGGTCGATCTGGTTCACCAGCAGCGTCGCCGTCTGACCATTGAACATGGTCAGCTTCGGTGCCTGGAGCTGGTTGGACCGGACCTCGCCCTGAGCGGCTTCCATGAAGAGGAAGACCTGGATGTTGCTCAGGAAGGCCAGGCCAATGTCCAAGCCGCCATTCCCCGCCGGCGAATTCTGATAGAGCGGGAAGTTGACCGGCGCGGACGCCGCGAACGAACTGTTGTTCACCGGCACCATCAGCGTGTTGGTGAACGAGTAGTTGCCCGGGACTTCCGTGGGCGTCAGGCCCACGATGGTGTTGACGTTGCCCGGCGTGTTGAGCTGGCCGGGCGGCGCGAAGTTCTGCGTCGCGAACTGGTTGTTGAACTTCGTCGACGCGGGCCTGCCCTGCATGCCGAAGCCGATGCCCACCCGCTCGAAGAAGTCGTCCGAGAGCTGGATGATGCGGACCTCGACGGTCACCTGCAGCTCCTGCAGTTCGCGGAGCCGGCCCAGGAGCGAGTCGATCTGCTCCTGGATGTCACCCGTCTGGGTCACGATCAAGCTGCCCGCGATGGGGTAGTACTCGATCTGGCCCGAGCCACCCTGGCGGTCCCAGGTGCTCGGCTCGACCGTGCGGGTGATCAGGTCGCGGAGCTGATCGTGGAGCGTCTCGCCGGCCCGGCGGCCGTCCACGACGCCCGAGGCGCTGAGCTGCTCATCGGTCATCGAGCCGCCGACGCCGGACTTGTTCCACTTCATGTGCGTGGGACCGTCGCTGCCTACCGCCCACTGGGCGAGGGACTGGTTGGCATGCTGGGACATGTCGTCACGCGGGTGGATCAGGTCGCGGATCGGGTAGATGCGGGTGACCAGGTCCTGGCGTTTGCCCGCCGCCGTGGTCACGAGCACCACGCCGTCGCGAATCAGGTAGGTCAGCCGCGCCTTGTTCAGGATCAGGTTCAGCGCGGTCTTCATCTTCACCTGCTGGAGTTGCAGGTCGATGGGGTAGTCCAGGCTGATGTTTTCCTGAGCCAGGAACTGATCCTGGGGCACGATGTTGGCGCCGGTCATGGCCCGAAGCTCATCGAGCACTTCGCGGAGCGGCTTGTTCTTGAAGTCGACGCTGATGGTGGCGTCGAGCTTCGCCATGGTGTCGGTATCGCGCTGGTCGATGGGCTGGACCGGCAACTGGCCCGGCGTGGGCTTGCGGTCGCGGCGGTCGTTGGCCCGGTCGAGGATCGGGCGGTCATAGACCAGCGGATTGGCGTCATTCGCCTTCGGCGTTGCCGCCGCATGGATGTCCATCAGGGCCGTGGTGTTGCCACGAACCTGGTTTTCGCGGATGCGGTTGTCGTCGGAGACGTTCCGCATCATGCGAGCGCGGAAGACGGCGGCGTCGGCCTGAACGTTGTCCGGATCGAGCTCACGCGCCTTCATGGCGATGTGCTCGGCTTCCAGGAACTTGTTCTCCTTCATCAGGTTGGCGTACTCCTGGAGGAGCTTGCCCACCTGTTCCTGCTGATGCTGCCGCGCCAACACGGTGCGCGACTTCTTCTCCGACACTTCCTTGATCTGGCGTTCCTGCATCTTGGCGAAGGCCACCTGCTCGGCCATGATCTTGAAGCGGTTCAGCCGCTCGTTGACCTGACGCTCGAGCTTGGCGCTCATTTCGGGGTCGATGCTGGCCTTGTCGATCTCCGCGAGCACGGCCTTGAGTTCGGCGATAGCGCCGTCCAGGTCGCCCTTGCCCGCCAACTGGTTGGCCTTCACCTCGCTCAGCCGCTTGACTTCACGGAGGCGCTGGAACTCGACTTCCTGCCGGGCCCGGAATTCGCCCATGCCGTCGTCGACCGGCGGCTGACCCACTCCGGGGCTGGGAAGCGAAGGCTGGGCCTGGGCCACGGCCGGATGCGACTCGGTCGCCTGGACCTGCGTCACCCGCGGCTGCAGTTCACGCGAGGCCATCAGTTCCTGGAACTGGGCCCGGCTCGCCGGATCCAGCTTGCCGGCGTCCAGCGTGTGAGCATAGCTCAGAGCCACTTCGAATTCCTGCCGCTGGCAGGCACGCACGAACTGTTCGAAGGTCATGCGAGCGCGGTCGTGTGCCTGCTTTTCCTCCGCCAGGTCGATCGCGGACAGCATCTGGTTGGCAGCGCCCTTCAGCTCCGGACTGCCGATGAAGACAGCCTCGGCCAGCTTGCGGGCTTGCGTCATGTTACCCTGCTCCAGAGCCGCCTGGGCCTCGGCCAGCATCTGCTGACCCTGGACCGGAGCGGCGACCGGCGGCGCGGTGGGCGCGGTCTGAGCGACCGCCACCGGACTCGGAGCCACGGACGGAGCCGTGGGCACTTCCGGCATCGTTGGCGCTTCGGGCATCGCCGGCGTCGGCACGCTGCTGGCAACCGGGCTGCTCGGAGCCGCCGGAGCGGGTTCCGCAGTCGGCGGCGTCGACGGTGCGGCCTGAGCCACGGCCGGCGGAGCCGGCGGCGCGGCCGGCGCCTCGCTCACCACGACCGGAGCGGCCGGGGCGGGCGGAGCCGAAACCGATGGCATGGTCGGGGCCTGCGGCGGAGTCACCTGGGCGACCACGGTCGCCGACAACTTCTGCTGCAGATCGCCCACGACCACCGTCGTGTCGATGCTGAAGGAACCGCCCACCTTCTGGACGTAGGCGATGTAGGCTTCGGCCTTCTTGGCTTCGCCGCGCTCGATCAGCGTCCGGGCGGCGTCGGAGTAGGTCTTCACCTGAGCGGCGGCCTTCTGCCGCAGTTCGGTCAGCACCCGCTCGGGGGTGTCGTCCGTCGGCTGGAAATAGGCGCCGATGGACTGGGCCTTGGCGACCAACTGCTGGGCGGCAACGATGTTCTCGTTCCGCATCTGCAGCCGGGCCTCGGCGATGAGCTGCAGGGCCTGGCGGCGGGCCACTTCGCCCTGGGCCGGATTTTCCTGCTGCTGAGCATATCCCATCGAGACCTGCACCGCCTTGATGATGGCATCGGGGCTGTCGCTGCCGGCAGCGAGGGTGACGTTCATCGCCTGGACCTGCTGGGCCAGATCGATGGCGGCCTTGTACTCGCCCCGGTTCAGGTGGACGCGGGCCTGAGTCAGCATGCCAGCGGCCTGGACCTGACGCGGGTCAGTCTGGGCGGTGGCCGTCAGATTCGGAGTGGTCGGGCTGGTCGGGCTCGGAGCCGGGCCACGGGCCGTCGCCGGATCGAGCAGCGGCGGCAGTTGCGGCCGGGTCGTCGTGCGGCGTTTGGTCGTGATCTCGGCCCGGAGGCGGTCCGGCCGCTCGCCCCGATACCAGATCGGGTAGCTGCGGCGGAGCGCTTCGGCCTGGTAGGTCAGCTTCTCGGCTTCGTCGAACATGCCCTGCTCGACCAGCCGGCGGGCCTGGGTGAGCAGTTCACCGGCGCGCTTGCTGTTGACCTGCTCGCGGGCCTTGGCGACTTCGGCGAGCATGCCGTCAGCGGTCTCTTCGAAGAGACTCCAGCTCGTCGGCTGGAGCCGGGCCTGGCGGGCCAGTTCTTCCGCCCGATCGAGGTCGCCGGCGTCGAGCGCCTTCTTGGCTTCGCGGACCAGCATCCGGGCGTCGGCACCCGGCGGCGCGGCCGGCTGGGACGGAGCTTGCTGCACCATGCCAGCCTGCTGGACGTTGCGGGCTTCGACCTTGGCGATTTCGTTCTTCAGCTTGTCGGGGGTCAGCTCCTCGGACCAGAGGAAGGCGACCTTCATTTCTTCGACTTCACGCACCAGACGGGCTGCGGTCACGGTGTCGCCGGCCCGCACCGACTGATGCGCCTGCTTGAGCTTCTCCCGCGCCACCGTCGAACGGGCATCACCCGTCGGAGCAGGCGTGGCGGGAGCCTGGGCCGCGCGCGCCGCCCGGGGCCGAGCGGCGGGCACGGCCTTGGGCACCTTCTGGGGGGGATCGCTCCCGGGCCCCACCGCGGAGAAACCCCCCTGGATGGGGGGAATTGCCAGGGCTTCAGCCTGGTCATAGTCGCGGCCTTCGAGGGCCTTGCGGCCTTCGGCGAGCAGCGCGTCCGGGTTTTGCGGCGTGGGCCGATTCGACGCGGTCACCGGGCTCGCGGGCTTGGCTCCGCCCTTGCGGAGCTGGTCGTTGAGCTGGGCCACGACCTGTCGATCGTTGGCGTTGAGGAACTTGTTGGCTTGGAGGCTGCGCAGGAGGCTCTCGGCTTCCCGAGTGCGGCCCGCGTTCAGCGCATCGCTGGCCTTCTTGATCAGATCGAGGGCGGCGAGCCGACCCTTCAGCGCTTCCCCGTTGCGCTTCACGAGCGCGTCGAGTTCCGACTGCTCGGTCGGCGCGAGCTGGGGCCGCACTTCCTGCGCCTGGCGCAGGTAGACGTCGGCCATTTCGAACTCGCCCTTGTAGAAGGCGTTGCGACCCATCTCCAGCGCGGTGCGCGGCTTGACGGGCCGGGCTTCAGCGCCGCCCGGTGCGTCCGTCGATTGCGCGGCCAGGCGGTCGGGGCCAATCCCCACCAGACCCATGCCGCTGAGCCAGGCTACGAACAAAGCCCTTTTCACCCCAGCCTCCTTTCGCGTCCCGTTGTCTTGTTCCCCGCCGGCGTCCCTCGAGTCCCCCCCGCGGGGATGGCCGGTGACAAGCGGTCCAGCGTGTACTCGATCCGCAGGATGCGGCTTCCTTGCCGCCCACCCGCTGTGCCGATTGCGGCGCATGAAACCAGCGCGTGGCCGCGGAACATAGCTTCACATCGTCAACGGTCAAGACGAAGACGCCATTTTTTTCGGTTTCCGCCGCTAACCCTGGCTTCCGCTCGCGCTCTGCGTTTCAATGGAGGTAAGAGACCGGGGCGCAGGCGAGGAACACAACATGGCCAAGCGGCACGAGCGGCTTACCCTGGCCAGTCTGGCCATCCTGGTTGGACTCGCAGCACTCTCCCAAGTGCTTGCCCAAGCACCGACGCCCGCGCCGACGGCGCCGGCCTCGCGCTCCCCCACGCCGACAGCGCCCACCACGCCTACGCCGAACCAGCCTGCCACGCCAACGCCGCCCCTTGCCTCCATCGACGACTTCAAGCTCGATCGCCTCGTCCTCAAGGACGGCACGGAGTTCGAAGGCGTGATCGTCTCCGAGACGGCGGGCCTCGTCCGTTTCAAGATCGTCCTCCGCCGTCCCGGCGCGCGCACGCAGACCATCGATGCTTCTTACGAGTCCGAAGAGATCGACCGCATCGAACGCTTGCCGCTCACCGAACGCCAGCAAGCGACGGCCTTTCTGGAACGCTTGGCGACGGCCGGCCTCCGAGAAGCAGAGCGCGTCGCCGCCGTCACCTTGACCGACGTGCCCGCTCAGGATGGTCTGCCGGCCGGCCGACGCTATGAGGGCCGTACCTGCCGCATCACCTCCGATGCCGAGCCGGAGACGCTGCGGCTGATCGCGGTCCGGCTCGAGGAGTTGCTCCTGGCCGCCGCCACCCGATTCGAGTTGGCCTCCGATGCCCTGAAGCCGATCGAGGTCGTCGTACTCACACGCTGGGAGGACTACGCCGCCTGGCAACGGCGGCGCCGGCTCCGGATCCTCAATCCCGCCTGTTACGATCCGCAGCGGAAGGAACTGGTGGCCGTCTGCGAGTTGGACCGCCTGGCCGCGGAGCTGAACACGGTTCAGCAGCGGCACAAGGCCAAGCTCGCCGAGCTGGATGACTATGAAGCGAAGCTTCGTCGGCACTTCGGCTCTTCCGTGCCATTCGACCTCATCGCCCGGTCCCGCGACCAGCGTCTGAAGGTGCTCGCCCTGGCGGGGGAGAACGAAGCCCTGTTCGAACGTATGAAGGCGAGTTTCTTCGCCGTGCTCTTCCATGAAGCGCTCCATGCCTTGGTGGACACGGCCGTCTATCCCACGGCAAGCCACGCTCTCCCACGTTGGCTCAACGAGGGGCTTGCCCAGATGTTCGAGACGGTAGTCCTGGAAGCCGGCGCAGTGCGTTGGGGCAAGCTGGATGCAGAGCGCCTCCAGGCTGCTAAGGAGATGCTGAAGCGGGGCGAACTGCCGAGCCTGGAGTCCATCCTCCGAGACGACCCGCGAGTTTTCCAGGTTGGCCATCTGACCCAGACGCTGCGGGCCGACCGCTACTTTGTGGCCGCCTGGGCCCTCTCCCACTGGCTGGTCATTCACCGGACCACGCCGCTGGCAGACCTGGATCGCTATGCCCGGATTGCGGGCACCGAGTCGGACAAAGTCGCCCCGTTCACGTCGCTGGTGGGGATGCCTCTGCCCGCCATCGAGGCGGAATGGCATGAGTGGCTAAAGCAGGTACGGCCGGACAGCAGCGTGGACAGGAAAGCTGGGGCCGACTAGCCCAGTGTGGCGGTGACGTCGGACACGATGTCGGCCACCTCGGCCATGCCACCCATGCCCACGTCGCCACAGGCCAGGTGCTTGGCGATCGGGCCCACGAAGCGCAGCCTCTGCGACTGCTCGTTGATGAGCGCGACCAGTTCCTCGGGGCTGAGTTCCGAGCGGGGGCTGGGCAATCTAAACTGTTCGAGCAAGAGCCAGAGGTGCCAGCGGGTGAGCGGGTGGTCCCACATGAGCGTGTTCATGGCGGGAGCGAGGAGGCAAGGTCGCTCCGGGTCCCAGGCCCGCCAGACGCAGGTCAGGGCATTGTCCGCGAGCCCCAGCGCCAGCTTAGCCAGCGTGTTGGCATCGAGCGGGGCAATTAGCAAGAGTTCGGCCCAACGCCGCAGCTCGATGTGGAGCACCGGGTCTTCGCGCTGGAAGGGGGTTCCGGCCGCCCGGCGGGGCCATTCGTCGGCCTCGGTGTGCAGCACGCCTGAGGGCAACTCGGCCGCATCGAAGAAGTAGCGGGCCGGCTCGGTGGCGAGCACCTTGCCCTCATGACCCGCCTCCGCCAGTGCGCCCACGAGCAACGGCGTCCGCATGGCCGCGACCGAGCCCGTGACGCCGAGCAAAATGCGGGCCATAACCTGACCTTTTCTCGTGGCTACTTGGCTTCGAGGACGGTGACCTTCATGCGGCCAGCGAAGGCCCGGCGGACAGCCACGGCCTCGTCCGGTCCCAGCATGTCCTTCATGCTGTAATCGCCGATCTTGAGGTAGGCCGCTCCCAACTGATGCACGACGCCGGTGGCGTCGAAGATTTCCCAGCGCCCCTCGACAAAGGCTTCGGTCCAAAGATGGCCGCCGAAGCCGGGATTCTCCGGATCGTAGACCAGCCCGAAGGCCACCCGGGTGGGAATGCCCACGGCTCGGCCCATGGCGGCGGCCAGCACGCCCATCTCGGTACAGTCGCCCTCGAGCGTCCGGGCCACCTCATCCGCAGTGGCGAAGGGGACTTCGTAATCGCCCTTCACCTTGCGTCGCACCCATTGGCGGATGAGCCGCATCTGCCGGCGCGGCGCGGTCGTGTCGGCGACCGCTTCACGGGCATGCTTGATGACCTGCTCGTCGTCGCTGCGGATGTAGAAGTTACTGGCCAGGAACTCGGGGCCGGGCGGCGGCTGGGCTGGCGGCTCAGCCTCCGGGTCGGCTCGGGCCAGCAGCTTGAGTTCGACCCCCTCCTCCGTGACCCCGAGCAGGCGCTGGCGGCTGTCCTGCGGGAAAAGCGTGGCCAGGTCGTCGTCGCTGCTGTGCTGCACGCGCACCCGCAGTTCACGCGGTGGCCCGCGCCGGAAACTCAGCGGCTTGTCGATCTCGATCGGTGCCTCGACGTCCTTCACGTCGCCGGCATAGGCGGCCAAGGCCACGTCACGCGGCACTAGCTCTTGTACCACCTTGCCGAAGGTCGCCGAGTCTTCCTCGGTCTTCACCGTCTGTCCGGTGAGCGGGTCGATGTAGAGCGTGATGGGGTCGTAGTAGAGTTCTTTCTGGAAGGTCTGCCGAGCGGCGATCAATTCCCGTTCCACGCCGCGGACCAGCGTCTTCTGGGGCCCCAGGACGGTGATCGTGGTCGAAACACACTCGTTGAGCGACCCTTGGAAGAAGCGGTAGCTGAAGGTGTTGCCCGGATCGAGGCGCCGGCCTTCGAGGAACCGCTCTTGGGCATAGAGCCCCAGGGCGTCATCGGCCCAGGGCTTCTCGGCGGAGTAGACTGAGCTTTCGCCATCCGCACCGAGCACACGCAAGAGGATGGCCCCGCTGCCGGGTCGCCCCCGGACGGTGAGGAACTGCGTCTTGCCCAGAGCCGAGCGGTAGCCGAGTTCAACCACGGTGCCGTCCGACCGTTCGAGCGACCAGTTGGAGTCTTCTTCGCTGTAGGGGTCGCCGCTGCGGATGTACTTGATGGCACCGCGCTGGGTGGTGCGAATGAGCGTGACGCCGTCGACCGTCTCCTCCACCGAGCGGTGATGGGCCCAGCCGATCTTGCCGCTCGGAGCGTGGCGGTCCCACCAGGCTTCATAGACGACCTTTACCGGGGTTCGGCCCGCGTCAGCCGCCGGCCCCTGGCCTGCGAGTCCCGCGAGCGCGGCCAACGCGATCACGCCCAGCAGCCGCCACGTCATCATTCGTTCCTTATCAGGTGGGGGAAAGCAATCAGCCCACGGCTAAGGCAACCGTGGGCTGACGATGCGGGGTTAACGGCTAGCCACCCATCAACTCGGCGATCAGATCGTTGATCGCCTTGTCGAAGACGGCATTGGGCGGCACACCGACGAACTTATGGCGAATGACCCCATTGCCATCAATCAGGAAGAGCGTGGGAAACGCACTGATGTCGTACTTCTTGGTCAGGGGACCGCGGGTGGACTTGTCCATGAAGCAGCGCCAGGTAATGGGTTCCTGTTGCTTCCAGCGATTGTATTCGGGCAGCGGGTCGGAGTTGACGCCGAGGAAGGCGAAGGGGGCATCCTTGAGCCGCTCGACCAGGTCGCGGCCGTGTGGGATCATGCTGCGGCACGGGGGGCACCAGTAGCCCCAGAAGTCGAGCACCACTACCTTGCCGCGGTAGTCGCTGAGCTTGAAGCGCTTGCCGTCGGCATCGGCGCCTTCCAGTTCCGGAGCCCGCATGTTGACTTCCAGGCCGTAGGGCGCGTTCGGGTTGCTGCGGCTACGACCGCCGCCACCCGGACGATAGCTCTCGGTGGGCGGCGGGTTGTCCTCGTTGGCGGCGACCGGCCGCGGGGAGGTGGGCGACGGCGCGGGGCTGTCGGCGGGCCGATCGAAGGTGCCGGCCGTCGCCGTGCCGATGCTGGCCGCCGCTTCCCCAAACGCCCGGGCCATCTTTGGGAAGTCGGACGCCATGGCCGAACTGCTGACCTGCATGGTCACATTGACGGCCGACCCGCGGACGGTGATGCGGGTCGACTGGGCGATGGCGCCGGCAATCTGGCTCTCGCCAGCACCGCTTTGCACCAACGAACGCAGCTTACTGTTCCACAGCGAGTTCAGGCTGCTCGACACCGCGGCACTAGGACCGGGCGTATCGAAGGTCAGCCCCACCTGGCCCCGAAGGACGTTGTTCTGCATCCGCACGCTGAAGACCAGCCCTTGAGCCCTTGGCATTTCCGCCAGGATGGGCTTGAGGTCATCCGCCCAATCGGGTGGCATATTGCCGGTGGCCATGCCCGCCATGGACAGGAGTGGCTTGACCCCTTCCAGCGAGGCGGACACCCAGAAGTGGCTCGGTTCGACGTTGACCAAGAGCGACTGCTGCGTCGACGTCAAGCCGCCTCGGACCAAGGCACCGGGATCGTCCTTCTGGGAAATGGCCACGATGACCGTGCGATCATCCTCTTCGGGGAAGAGCAAGAAGGAGTGAAACTTCGTACCGGCCAGGTCCGCGCTGCCCAACCGCAGGCAAGAGAACCCCGAGACATTGGGACCGGGATCGGCCCGCACGGCCACCAAGAGGTTGTCCCGGTCGATCCGTTGCTTCATGTGGAACACCCGGGCCTGGTACTCGATGGCCGAGGTGGCCTGGGCGGGATTTGAAAAGACGCCCATCAGGCCGCGCGTGCGCGTGGCTTCCAGGATGTAGTCGATGGTGTCAGGCGGAAACTGGGCGAACACCCGGGCGATGGGATGGTCCTTGCCCACAAGCTGATCGGCGGCAAGTGCGTTCCAGAACCAGTCGCGCAGCGCCGGGGCCTGCCCCAAGGCCGCCACGTCCAGAAACTGCAAGACTTCGGCACCCGGCGGCAGCAGGCTCAAGACCTCGAGGTCTTGGGGCGTGCGCGCAGCCAAGGAGCCCACGTTGAGATTGCTAAAGGGGTTGCCGCTACTGCCGCCGGTCGCAACGCCGCGCGGCGGGTTGTTTTGCGAGAGAAGAGGATTGCCCGGACCGCCGCGTTGGGGTGCATCGAAGCCGCTGCCCGAAGGATTGCCAAAGCCTCCGCCCCCGCCACTGGGATTGCCGTCGTTGTTGTTGTTCGGCGGCGCCTGCTGATTCTGCGTTGGTGAACCTCTCCCAGTTCCCCGGTTGCGGAGAAACTCATCCATCTCCTGCTGGCGCTTTTCGTCTACCGAGAACTGCGATCCCTTGTCGCCCCCCGTGAAGAGAATGACGACCACGACGACCACAATCACGAGCAGCAAAGCGCCCAGGCCGATGAAGACGCCGATCAGCGTGGCTTCACGGCTGGCGGCCTTCTTCTTGGGCTTCTTCGGCCTGGGGGCCGGCTCATCGTCATACTCGTCCACCGGCGGTTCTGGGGTGGGCGGCGGCGCGGTCCGCAGTTTGGCGGACGAAGCCCGGGCAGGTGGCGGAGGCGGCGGCGGCGCGGGCCGGGCGGCGGGACGCGGCGGCGGCGTGCCCCCGGGCTCCTTGAGCTTGAGCGACGCACCACCCCCGGCAGGACGGGCCCCAGCTCCGGCTCCAGCCCCGGCGGGCACGGCGGCCGGTCGGGCCGGCACACGCACCGTGAACACCGAGTTGCACTTGGGACACCGGATCTTGGCCCCGGCCGGCGGCGTCTTGCTCAGTTGGAGAACCGCTCGACAAGCCGGACAGGCGAACTTCGCGGCGGCCATGACCGCCTCCCCGTATGCACGTGACCTAGGCGTAATGGTTTACGATCGCATTCCACTTTAACGGGTGGGAATTGAACTAACAATCAAATTTCGAAGGCGAGCAGTTTTTGCCCCTGCCCCAGCTCTCATTTCTGACGCTGCGGTGCCGGCTGGAACGATCTTGCGGACCGCTGTCGGACTCAATCGGGCCCAGGCCACAGCCCCTCGGGTCCCGCGAAGGTCTGACGTAACAGGGCCAGGCTTTGGGGAATGGCTGTCAGCGGATCGTCCTTACCTTCATATTCCAGCGAGACATAGCCACGGTAGCCGTGACGGCGGAGCATGCGGCCGATGCGTGGATAATCGAGGTCGAGAGAGTACCAGAGGCCGCCCCCCTGGTAGGTCTTGGCCTGGACCAGCACTGCGTCACCGGCAAGCATCTCGAGTTGTTCATAGGGCTCTTCGAGAAAGTTCCCCGTGTCGAGCGTGACCCGCAGCCAGGGGGAGTTGATGGCCCGCACGATCCGGAGCACGCCCGCCGCCGTCCGCCCCAGTCCCCAGTGGTTCTCCAGGCCGAGCACCACACCGCATCGCTCCGCGGTGGGCAGGCACTCCGTCAGGCTGTCGATGACCCAGGGAAAGCCATCCTCGTCCTGGAACCCGGGCAGGGGCGGCTCAATGCCACGGTTCTTCATCAGCTCATCGAAGTCTTTGCTCGTGCCCCAGCGCCCGGTGTTGACCCGCATGGTGGGAATACCGAGGGCATAGGCCAGTTCGATCTGGTGCTTGGTCAGCGCGATGTTCTTCTTGCGTTCATCCGGGTTGGGCGACAGGAAGGACTGGTGGGTGGAGAAGCCGCACAGGTCGAGGCCGAGGCGAAAGGCCCGGGTCTTAATCCGCTGCAAGGCGGCCTGGCTTTCGTCCGTGAGCTGGCGGAGGAGGATCTCGACGGCATCGAAGCCCATGTCGGCGGCCAGGTCGATGCAGCGGCCGACGTCGCGGAGTTCGTCCCGCCGAAACTGCCAGAAGGAATAGGTGGAGACGCCGATCCGATTCGGAGGTCTCGGCCCCGCCGGGGGCGGCTCAGGTAGCCGAGCCGCAGCGGCCGCTGTCTGCGGGTCCATGGTGCAGGCCAGGGCGGCCGTGCCCGCCAGGGTGCCGAGAAAGCCACGCCGGTGCATACCACTCTCCCGAGTCCGGGGGGCGGCGGGACAGCCTACTTGAGCAGATCGAGGGCCGACCCCTGCCGCATGAGCACCAGTGCAGTGTAATGGTCGCCCGGGGCCGGTTGCAAGACACCGCTACGGCGATCGTCACGGGAGTCGAAGCTTGCCAACTGATCGGGGTCGAACTGGTCGGCCCGCAGCAGTAGGACCAAGGCATGCGAATTCTGGTTGCGAAACTCCATAACCGGCACACAATGGGAGCCGAAGAACTCGAAGTAGACGGCCGTCAGGTGGCCGAACTCCCAACGGTGGTAAAGGTCGGGAGGAAGGGGAATCGACGTGCCGATGGCTTCGCGGATGAAGCGGAGAGCGTCGGCCGGCGTGGCCGGGGTCGTGGGCAGCCAGCGGAGCCGGGCCCACTGCTGCACGAACTGCAAGTCGACGGGTGGGGTGGCTGGCCCGGGCCGCAAAACCATGACACCCCAAATGAGACTGGCGGCCAGAGCGACCACCGCTCCCGACCAGAGCAGTCGGCGCCGCCGGTAGCCCCGTTCCGCGGCGGCCACGGTCTGCAGCAGCTTGCCGTGCAGGTCGGGCGGAATGGGAACGTCCGACATCGCCCGGCTCAGGACTTCATGCTCGTGCTGCAGGGCCTGAGCCAAGTGCCGACAGTCCGTGCAACCAGCCAGGTGCCGATCGAGCACCGCTTCATCCCGAGCCGTCCAGGCGTCCTGCTGGCCCGGCCGCAGATTCAAGAGCAGCCGGACGACTTCACATTCCATCGCACACCGTCCCCGTCTGGGCCGCTTCTAGTGGAACCAAGCGCCGGCGCAAGTAAGCCTTGCCACGCGCCAGCCGCGACATCACCGTGCCCAGCGGCACCTGCATCTGGTCGGCAATGTCCCGGTAGCTGCACTCGTCGAAGTAGAACAGGATGAGCGGGGTCCGAAACTCTTCGGGCAAGTCGTTGAGCGCCTGCTGGAGTTCCGCCGGATCGACCGCCTCCAGGGGCGGAGGCGGTGCGGAAGGCGCTTCCACGTCATCGAGCGAGACCCATCCTCCCCGCTGCCGCTGGCGGCCGGCCAGCAGGAAGAGGTTGCGCACAATGCTGAAGAGCCAGGGCCGGGCCCGGTCGGCGTCCCGCAGTTGATGCAGCTTCTCGTGTGCGATGCGGTACGCCTCCTGAGTCAGATCCTCGGCATCGCCGGGCACTCCCGCCAGCCGTACCGCATAGCGGTAGACGGACTGGTAGTGCGACGTCACCAGGTGCTCGATGGTGCACGCCGGGCGGTGCATGATGCCCTCTGCCTTGTATGATGCTCGGCGGGGAGGAATATTCCACGCCGCGAACGTCGACAACCGCGCCACTGCCTGCTATCCCTTTTTCGCCGGCCAGGCGCGGGATTTTCGCGGCGACCATCTAGAAAGCCGAGGCCCGGGGAATAAAACGCTTCTGCGGTCATCTTACTGATTGTCGAAAGCTTTTCTGGTTAGGAACTGAATCGTATGGCGTGGCGCCGGTGGCTGCTTAGCGTGTGCATCTTGGGGTTCTGCCTGGCCGGCTTGGCGTGTCAGCGGCGGCCGATCCCCACGACCACCGGCACGAAGGCCACGACGCCGACGGCCACGCAGGCCACTCGGGCGGTGCCGCGGCCCACGTTCGAAGAGCCGGTGACGATGCCAAGCGTGACGCCTGAGCCCACCGTGCCGACCACGACGGCGCCGGCCCCGGCCGGTCCGCCACCTGTCCCGCCGGCCACCGAGACCACGCCCGCTCCGACGCCGCCGGCCACGGCGCCCACGACGCCGGCTCCAACCAAACCCAGCTAGACTCGCGCGTGCTTCACATCAGGGTCATGTGCATCCTGAGTGTTCTGTTTCGTGGTTTCTCTTGAAGGAAGGTCCAATCGTGAAGAAGCTCTGTGCCCTTCTGGTCGGTCTGTCTTTGGTCATCGGCGCCGCGGGCTGCGAAAACAAGCCCACGACCCCCACGGGTGGCGCGGGTGGCGGCGGCGCGCCGGCGACCCAGCCGGCTGGCACGACCCCGACCTCGGGCAACTAGTGCCGCATTCGACTGTGTAAATGAACCAGGGCCGGTCCTCGTGCGTCGAGGCCGGCCCCTTTGATTTCCTACTGCGGCCGCTCTTACCGTTTCGCCGCGGCCGCCAGCGCTCCGGCCTTGTCGGTCCGCTCCCAGGAGAACTCGGGCAACTCCCGCCCGAAATGGCCATGCGCCGCCGTCAAGCGGTAGATCGGCCGACGCAGGTCCAGACTTTCGATGATGCCGCGCGGCGTCAGGCGGAAGTGCTCCCGAATAAGTCCGACCAGTTGCTCCTCGGTCACGCCCGGAGCGGTGGTCCCGGCCGTGTTGACCCAGATGTTGAGCGGGTCCGGGTAGCCGATGGCATAGCTCACCTGGACCTCGCATTGCCGAGCGAGCTTGGCCGCCACGATGTTCTTGGCCACATAACGAGCCATGTAAGCGGCGCTGCGGTCGACCTTGGTCGGGTCCTTGCCGCTGAACGCGCCGCCGCCGTGCCGACCCCGTCCGCCATAGGTGTCGACGATAATCTTCCGTCCGGTCAGGCCGCTGTCGCCATGGGGCCCGCCTTCGAGGAAGCAGCCCGTCGGATTGATGTGGCAGGCGATGTCCCCATCCGCCAACTTCGCGCCAGCCTCACCGGGCCGGACCATCACCAGCTTGCCCTTGATCAAATCGGGCCGGTCGGCCTTGAGCACCGGCATGATGATCTGATCCATGACCAACTGCCGGGCTTCGTCCGTGAAGTAGTCCTTGCCATCCTTCTTGGTCATCACTGATTCGTCGTGTTGCGTGCTCAGCACCACGGTGTGGATGCGCTGGATCGTGCCGTCCGCCTGGTACTCGACGGTCACCTGGCTCTTGGCGTCCGGCCGCAGCCACTTGAGCTGGCCCGCCCGGCGGAGCTTGGCATGATGGGCGACCAGCCGATGGGCCAAGTCGATCGGCAGCGGCATGAGCGTCGGGGTCTCATCGCATGCGAACCCGAACATCATCCCCTGATCGCCGGCCCCGCCCGTGTCCACGCCCTGGGCAATGTGCGGCGATTGGGCGTGGAGCACGTTGTTGACCTGCACGGAATCGGCCGCGAACCCGATACGCGGATCGACATAGCCAATCTCGGTGACCACCTCGCGCACCAGCCGATCGACCGCCGCCCGGGTCAGCGGCGCCTTGGTGGTGATCTCGCCCGCCAGGGTGCAGTAGTCTGTCGTCACCAGGGTCTCGCAGGCCACGCGGCTCAGCGGATCGTGCTGGAGGCAGAAGTCGAGAATGGCATCGCTGATCTGATCTGCCACCTTGTCGGGATGGCCCACGCTAACGGATTCACTCGTGAAAAGATGGGTGGCACTGCCCACGGCACGGCTCCTGGAGACTTGGCGGCAAACGTGAGGAGCACTGGCCAAACCGCCTCGACACGGCTCTCGGGCCGTGCGCGTGGGGCCTGCTCCCTGACCAAGCATTCTATGGGCTTATCCCGGGGGTGGCCGGTCCGACTCCGGCCCGGTCTGACTCCCCAGTATCTGGCCGAACCCGTTCAGTCGTCCACCCGGCGGCGGAACTCCGCTTGCAACCGCCGCGTCATCGGGCCCACCTGGCCTTCACCCACGGGCCGACCGTCAATACTCACGATGGGCAACACCTCGGCCGTCGTACCGGTGAAGAAGCACTCCTCAAGTCGTGGCAACTCGTCCCGCTGGAGCGGCCGCTCTTCCAGCGGCAGACCCAGGTCGCGAACGAGCCGCAGGACGAAACCGCGCGTCACGCCCGGCAGAATGGCTGGGCTCTGGGGATACGTGCGGACTTGCCCTGCGACCACGCCGAACACGCTGGTGCGGGTCCCCTCGGTGACCGTGCCATCGTCCCGGATCAAGATGGCTTCCAATGCCCCCTGCTCTCGGGCGAACTGAGCCGCGAGCACGTTCCCGAGTAGATTCACGGTCTTGATATCACAGCGCCGCCAACGCCAGTCGGCGAACGTGACGGCGCGGCCGCCATGCTGCCGGGCGTCGGCGAAGGGATCGCGAAACTCTTCAACAAATATTAACTCGGTGGGTGTACACTGGTCCGGGAAGGCATGGGACCGGCGGGGCCCGACGCCACGGCTGATCTGGATGTAGATGAAGGCTTCCTGGCAGCCGCTGGCCTGGACCGTTTCCTCCAGACGCTCACGGAGCCGATCGAGGTCGACGCCGGTAATGGCCAGTTCCGCCAGGCTGCGGCGGAGGCGAGCCAGGTGATCTTCCAGGAAGCGGATTCGCCCCCGGCCCAGGTGCAACCCCTCATAGACCGCGTCGCCGAAGAGGAAGCCACGGTCAAGTACAGGGACCCGAGCCTCCGAAAGGGGCAGAATCGTGCCGTTCAGATTCGCGATGGTTTCCATGTCCGCATTGTAGCGTTGGGAGAGACGCATGAGTCGAGATTGGGGCCGACTGTCACGCCGAGCTTTCCTGGGCCTGTTGCCGGTCCTGCTAGCCCTCCTCCCCGGGCTTTCCTGGGCCCACCGAGGTCCAGCCGAACCCGAGACGATCCGCATCGGCTCGTGGAACATCGAATGGCTGGGCCAGCCAGGCCGGCGGGAGAATCGCTTGGCCCAGGCCCCCGACGACCTCGCCCGCTACCTGATCCACAGCGGCTGCGATGCCGTCGGGCTCATGGAGATCAGTTGGAACACGGACACCACCGAGGGACCGGGCAATGACACTCTCGTGGAGGCCCTACGCCTGGTTAAGGAGCGTACGGACCAGGAGTGGCGGCACGTGCTTTTCCCCCGGGAAGGAAGTGCCGATCGGGATCAACTGTGCGGCGTGGCCTGGAATGCGAGTCGGCTGCGGCGGCAGGATGGCCCTTGGCCCATTCCGATCTATCGCATTGAAGGCCAGCCCGAGGCGTGGCGGCGGCCGCCTTATGCCGTCCAGTTCTCCGCTGGCCCTGACGCCAACTCCTTCGTCCTGATCGTCGTGCATCTGAAGTCCAACCGCGGCGGCCCGGAGGCGACGGCCCCCATCCGCGATGCCGAGACGCTCAGCTTGGTCCACGCCCTGGGTGCGGTCAAGCAGCGCTTCCGCGATGAGGACATCGTTGTGCTCGGCGACTTCAACTGCCTCAAGCACACCGAACGGGCCTTGAGCCGACTCAGCCATGCCGGCTTCCGCCATCTCAATGAGGAAGATCAGTTGACGTGGATCGCGTCACGCGACTTTCCCGCGGCTCCGTTCGACCGCATCTTCGTCCCCGAGCAGCGCCCGGCCTTCGCCGATGCCAAGCAGACCACGCTCAAGACCCATCACCTGGGCGATGAGGCGGCCTTCCGGGCGCGGCTCTCCGATCACTACCTGGTCTACACGGACATCAAGGTCCTGCGCCGGTGAGCGATGCCGAGTGCTAGCGCTTGGGCTCTTCCGGCTCCGCCTGCCAACCGTAGGCGACGTACTCCAGTTCGTAGGTGCCGTCGCTGTAGAGGTCGACAACCGCGTAGCCTTCGGGGAAGCCCTCGTTGGGTCCCTTCCACCAGGAGCCAGAGACCGCGCCGTTGCAGTGGTAGTTCACGCCGCGCACGAAACAGTGATCGACCAGGTGCAGGTGGCCGCTGAGGCAGAGCTTGACGTTGGCGAAGCCGCCCAGAAGCTGGGCCACCAGGCCCGCATCCGTGTGGACCCAACCGGCTCCCACTTCCATCTTGCTCGTCGGCGTCTGCCGTTTGCTCAAGAGGGGCATCACCGACACGAGCGGAATATGGGACCAGATGAGGATGGGCTCCTGGGCGGGAATGGACTTGAGCCGGCCGGTGAGCCAATCGAGTTGTTCCTCATCCAGGTAGGCGGAGTAGGTGCCCGGCCGCTCGCCGGGCTGCACGCCGTCCAGAGCGATGAAATGCCAGCCCGCCTGGGTGAAATGGTAGTAGCGCTGGGGCACGGCCAGGGCCTCGACCGCCCAGTTCTTGCCGTAGTCCGGCTCGGCACCGGTCGCCTCGCTTTTGGCCTGGTTCCATCCCCAGATGTCGTGGTTGCCGATGGCCGCGCGATGGGGCACGCCATTCTCGGCACGCAGAACCCGCTGCCACATGTCCCACTGCAGGCGCGTGCGATCGCGCCGGGCGGCGAAGGCATCCATGACGCAGTCGCCGCCAAACAGGATCAGGTCGGGCTTGGGCTGCCTCTCCTGCACATGATGCAGGCAAGCGATCATGCCCCGGTCGGCCTTCCGCTCCGGCTGCACGTGGACGTCGGTGAGGTGGGCCACGCGCAGGACGCGCTGTCGATCCGGAGCGGCGGCCCGCAGCGGCCCGACGCTCGCCAGTCCTAGCGTCGCTCCCGCTGCGGCTTGCAAGAAGCCGCGACGATGAACCCGCTCGATCCGCGTCTGACTCGGCATCGTTCTGCCTCCCCAACGGAACTGGAAACCCTCGTGTACTCTAGGGCAAACCCAAACCAGCACGCATAAAGAAGTGATGAAACTCAGCAGGCTGGCTGAAGGCACCGAGCATGCAAAGGCGATGGGCCGGACCAGGCCTGGCAACCTGGCGGCCCGGCTGGTGTCAAGCAGCCCGCGCTCGCCGCCAGCGGGCTTCCTTACTCCGAGCCCGCCTCCGCTGCGAGGGAGAAGCAGATCAGCTCCTTGTCGTTTCGGACGTAGATGCAGCGATGGGCGTAAGCAGGCGCATTCCACACCACGTCCTTGCCGAACCCGACTCCCGTGGGTTCGAGCAGGTGGGCCTTGTCGATCTCCTCCAGTCCTGAGGGCGAGAGCCGGACCATGTAGAGATCACCGAGTTCGGTGAACATGAAGAAGCGGTTGGAGGCGCCGACTCGGGTGAGGAACAGATCGCCGCCGGTGTTACGGGAACGGCCGCCGGCCCAGTCCAGGCTCTCCCACATGCGCTCGCCGGTTTCAAGTTTGATGCAGACCAGTTTACCACCCTTGTCGCCGCCGTAGAGGTAGCCGTCCACTTCAAACGGCGTGGCGAAGCAACTGAAGAAGCCCGTCTTGCGGTCCCCCTTCCAGACGATCTCGGCCGCGGGTGGCTGGGACTGCAGGCGGAAGAGAAAAGCCGTCGTCGGGTAGCCGGTGATGAAGAGCTTGTCGCCCACGAGGCGGGGCGTGGCGATGGCCATGTTCTGGTAGGTGCGGAAGGCATGGCCCCAGAGCTCCTTGCCGCTCTCGGGTTCGAGGCCGTTCACGCCGGCGGCATGCCAGACAACAAGCTGCCGCTGGCCATCCAGTTCGATGAGTGTTGGCGGGCAATAGCCTACTTCCGGCGCCGTCAGGTTGCGCCAGAGTTCCGCGCCGGTGTCCTTGTCGAAAGCGACCACGGCCGAGCCAGGACCGCCCACCATGCAGATCAGCCGCTGGCCGTCCAGGAGCGGATGGGCCGAATGCCCCCACAGCGGCGCCTTCGCCTGGTAGTCGGTATTGAAGTTCTTTGACCAGAGGACTCGACCGTTCACGAGGTCCAGGCAGTGAAGATGCCCCTCGGTGCCGAGGGTGTAGACCTTGCCACCAGCAACGATCGGCGTACAGCGCGGCCCAGCCGGATAGGAGACCGTGTAGGGACAGTCGTAAACGTGCTGCCAGAGCTGCTCGCCGGTGTGGGCGTTGAAGCAGGTAATGCGTTCATTCCCGGCGATGCTGCCCGGGGGGCGATGGGGGATAGCCTTTTCGTCCTGTACCTTGGCCCCTTCGCCGAGCTGCCGATCCATGAGGATGAGCCGATCGCCGGCCACCGCCACGCCCGAATAGCCCCCCGCAATGGCTACCCGCCACTTCACTTTCGGACCGCCCGGGGGGAACTTCTCCAGGATGCCGGTCTCACGCCAGATGCCGTCGCGCTGCGGACCCAGCCACTGAGGCCAATCGTCCGCCGCGGCAGCCGCCAGCCCGCTCCCGCACAGAACCACCGCCAGTCCGCTTCGCAACCAGTTCATGGGTCAATTCCCCTCTTGAGTCCAGATCGACCACTCTCGCCTTGATTCGCTGGCCAACCCCGGTCCTTGCGCCGAGTCCCGCCGCGCGGCACCGAGGGGTCACGGCTCTGTGGTATACGGTTCAGGCAGCCCAATGCGGGCATAAGTGTCCGCAAAGTGCTTGGATAAGTGTTCTCGGTACGGCGAACAGAGCCGTCCGACACGGCAACCCGCCGCAGCCAGGTGGCCCAGCATGGTAAGCGGCAAGGTGATCAGGTTTCGCAGATCAACCAGGGATTCCTGCCAGGCAGGCAAACAGGAGTCCGCGGGCAGGAAGTACCAACCATAGACCTGGTGACGCCGAATCTGATTGCGCACTTGTTGATCCTTGAGCACGCCGCTCTCGACGAGGAGGGCTGCGGCAGCGATCCGAGCCGCCACGACATGGGTGACCTTACCCTGAGCCAGATCGCAAGCCTGGGTCAGCTCGACCACGCTTCCGAAACCCTTGAGCACTTCGATCTCCGAGTCGGCACCTTCGACTGCCCGCACCTCGACAATCGGGCACTGGGTGAACAAGTCACCTTGCGTCACGGCGGCGTCCGGAGTCGGCACTTCGTACATCATCGGCCGCTTGGCTCCACCAGCGGAAAGTAGGCATCGGGCAGCCGCAGGGTCCCGGGCTTGGGTGTGACTCGGACGCCAGGCTCCCCGAGTGCCAGCCGTAGGTGGCGGTTCTTGCGCAGATTAAGCAACGTCTTCAGGATCAGTGTGGTCGACAGAGCGCAATCCAGCCGGCGCCGCACGCGGTCACAGAAAGCTAGTGCCTCGTGGGGATGGCACAGCAGATCGTCCGTGGTCGTGTCTCCCAATTCCTCCAGGAGCACAGCGCGGAACGCGTCCACATCGAGCTTGCAGCCCTGCGCCGAGAGCTCGCGAGACAGACGATTGTTCATGGCAGGCTCCCTGTGGCAGTGCTAGTAACCCCGCTTGCGGAGATTGAGCAACGTCTTCAGAATCAAGTCGTCGGGCAAATCGCTTCCCGTCAATTGACGCACCATTCGGCAATACTCCAATGCGTCTTCTGGATGGCAGAGCAGATCATCGATGGTCCAACTGCCGTACCCATTGAACATGACGTCGGCCAGCGTCTCTCGAAACGCCTCCGGGTCGGCCTGATAGCCGTGACTACGCAGTTCCTCAACCAACCGGCTGGCCATGGCAGCCTCCTTCAGAGCTACTACATCCATTCTACCCTACTCATCCAGGACTCCGCCCTCTGAAGTTCGACGCTGACCCTCGCTACCGCATCAACCGAGGGGTCACTTGGTCGCGCCGCCCTCTACCAGCTTCTTCAGGTCCTGTACCCCTTCTTCGAACATCGGCCCGATCATGTAGGGCGTGACCGCCGCGAACCACTTCCCCACCAGGTCATCGTTCTGACCCTGCATGCGCCACGTCACCTCGGTCTCCGCCCCGGCCGCCTTGTACTTCAGCATCCCCTTGCTGGCGTACTTCTCGTCAAAGACCATGTCAAACTCGATGCCCGACTCCGCGCTGCTGGTCGTGAATTCGAGTCGGCCATTGCCGCTCTTCCCGGTCCAGGTCTGCTTGGCACCGACGCCTGTCGGCTGTTCGATCTTCGTCACCACGGAGGTGTCGTGCTTGGTGAAGGGAAGCCACTTGGGCCAGGCGCGCAGGTCGCCCACCTGTTCGTGGATGGCCTCGGGGCTAGCCTTGATGGTGATACTGCGGGACACGTCGTACTTCCCGTCCAGAATGAAGAGGCCGCCAATCAGAAACACGGCCGCCAACAGCAGCAGCACGATGAAGAGCACCTTGGCCCCGGAGGCAATGCGCGAACGGCGGGGCCGCTCCATGGGGGCGGGGGCGACAGGCGGGGACTGGGACATGGCGAGTCTCCGAGCAAATGAGGGGAAGGAACGTCCAAGGAGCCGCGAATGAGGCGCTCGCAGCCTTCATGCCGTGCGTCTAGGCATTAGGTCCTATTGTCGTCTTGTACGGACGGAACGCAAGCACGGATGCAGCCGTCTCGACCGACAGACGGCGAGATCGCTAGGGCGGTCTTACGAATACCTACTCGGAAAACTTGGCTCCCTGGTCGTCGAAGCTGACGCTGGCCGAGCTGGTCTGCCGAATCCGGCGGACCGCCACCTCGCCGCGCAACATGTCGATCACCTCGGCGATGGGCTTGGCACCCAAGTCGCCGTCCACCCGGCAGCGCACCGCCACGCTGCCGGCCGCTTGCTCCTTTTCCCCCACGACGAGCATGTAGGGAATCTTCTCGAGCTGGGCCTCGCGAATCTTGTAGCCGATCTTCTCCGGCCGGTAGTCGCCCTGGACCCGCAGTCCCGCCGCCCGCAACTCCGCCTCGACCTGGTGGGCATACTCCGAGAACCGCTCACTCACTGGCATCAGGCGGGCCTGCTCCGGCGCCAACCAGAGCGGGAAGGCCCCGGCGAAGTGCTCGATCAGGATGCCGATGAACCGCTCCATCGACCCAAACGGCGCTCGGTGGATCATCACGGGCCGATGCGCGGCGTTGTCCGGGCCGATGTACTCCAGCCCAAAGCGTTCCGGCAAGTTGTAGTCGAGCTGCACGGTGCCAAGCTGCCACTCCCGGCCGATGCAGTCGCGGACCACGAAGTCGATCTTGGGTCCGTAGAAGGCCGCCTCGCCTGGCTCGGCCGTGAAATTCAGCCCCAGCTTCTGCACGGTCGCCAGCAGCGTCTCCTCGGCCCGGCTCCAGACGGCCGGATCGCCCACGTACTTGTCGCTCGCCGGATCGCGCAGCCCCACCCGGACCCGGTAATGGTCCAGCCCCAGGCTCTGCAGCACGAAGACGACCAGATCGAGATTGCTAATCAGTTCCGCTTCGACCTGATCGGGGGTCATGAAGAGATGGGCATCATCCTGGGTGAAGCCTCGAACCCGGGTCAGGCCCGAGAGCTCGCCAGTCTGCTCGAAGCGGTAGACGGTGCCGAACTCCGCCAGCCGCAGCGGCAGGTCCCGGTAGCTGTGGGGAGTGGCCTTGTAGATCTGGATGTGATGCGGGCAGTTCATGGGCCGTAGGAGATAGCCTTCCTTGGTCTCGAGCCATTGCCCGAGGGCCTTGGCCCGGTCAGCCCAGGAGCGGGCGTCGGCATAGCCCGGCACGTCCAACTCCACGCCCCGCATCAAATGACTGATGGACGCATGCACGGCCTCAAGCCGCTGCTCTTCGGTCTGAGCTTCCCGGTAGCCCGGCACCTGATAGCCCGCCATGTCGAGCAGCTCCAGGAACTTGAGTTCCTTCTTCTCGTCCCAGTCCTTGGCCGCGAAGCGATACTGGGCCAGGTCGAGAGCGCCGGCGATGGCATTGAAGTAGATCGGCTGATACTGGGCATCCCGGTAGTAGGGGAAATGGCCGCTGGTCCGATAGAGGTCCAGCTTGCCGATGTGGGGCGTGTAAACGGGCTGATAGCCACGCTTGATCAGCTCGTCGCGGATGAAAGTCTCGAGCAGGCCCCGTACGATCGCTCCCTTCGGCATCCAGAGGATGAGCCCCGGGCCGACCTGCTGCGGGTTAATGGTGAAGAGCTTGAGCTGCTTGCCGAGCAGCCGATGATCGCGCTTCTTGGCCTCTTCAATGAGAGCCAGGTGCTGGTCCAGCTCCTTCTTGGAGAAGAAGGCGGTGCCATAGAGCCGCTGAAGCTGCGGCCGGCGGGCGTCGTTTTTCCAGTAGGCCCCGGCGATGCTCAGCACCTTGCACGCCCCGATCTTGCCCGCATGGGGGATGTGGGGGCCCCGGCACAAGTCGACAAACTCGCCCTGCCGGTAGAAGCTCAGCGTCGCCTGGTCCTTTAGCCCTTCGTCCAGATGCTCGACCTTCAGGGTCTGGCTCATGTCGCCGCACAACTGCCGCGCCTGGGCGAAGGGCAGTTCAAACCGTTCGAAGGGCTCGCCCTCCGCGATGATCTTCTTCATCTCCTCCTCGATCCGGGGGAAGTCGTCTTCCCGGATCGGTGGGTCGGAGCGGATGTCGTAGTAGAAGCCGTTCTCGATGGTGGGCCCGAAGGCGAGTTCGACCTTGGGAAAGAGCCGCATCACTGCCCGGGCCATGACATGGGCACAACTATGCCGGAGCACGTCCAGGCTGTCTCGATCACGCTCGGTGAGAATGGCCAGTTCGACGGGCGCCTCAGTCTCGGGCAGCTCCCGATCCAGGTCGCGAATCTGGCCATCCACCTTGGCCGCGATCGCCGCCTCGGCCAAGCGCTTGCCGATGCTGGCGGCCACGTCGCGGATGCGGCTGCCGGAAGCATAAGAACGGGTGGAACCATCGGGCAGACGTACGGTCGGCATGGGCTTGACCCTCTCGGAGGCCGCCCTCACAACGGGCTTGCCTCCCTTCCAAAGACAAATGGCACCGATCCTGGTTCAGGGTATGGACTGCCCGGGCCTGTGGCGGTCTGCCGCCGCTGGGTCCCGCACTCCACTCTTTAAAGTTTCTGTGTGGCCGATTCCCGTCCCCGGGCTGGTCAGGTACTCTATCTGTAGAACGGAATCGGTCTCCAGGAGTATCTCGTGGCCGCTGAACCGGTCAAACGCCTTGCCGCCATCGACATCGGCTCGAACTCCGTGCGCCTCATGGTCGTCGAGGCCAGCCCCCAGGGCGACTATCGCATCCTGGACGACCACAAAGAAACCACGCGCCTGGCCCACGGACTGGCCACGACCGGTCAGCTCGCCCAGGAAGCCGTCATCCACACGATCGACGCCCTGCGCCGCATGAAGAGCATCGTCCAGGGTTACCAGGTCGACCGGCTCCGCGTAATCGCCACCAGTGCCATGCGCGACGCCGATAATCGCGCCGACTGCATCCGAGCCGTCGAGCAACAGACCGGTCTGGAAATCGAGATCATCTCCGCCACGGACGAAGGTGAGTTCTCCTACCGCAGCGTTGCCGCCCATTACGACTTGCACGATCAGCACGTGCTTCACTGCGACCTGGGGGGCGGCAGTTGCGAACTGGTCTTTGCCGCCCTTGGCAACATCGAGGAGATCGTCTCTCTGCCCGCCGGTGCGGTCCGCCTGACCGAGGCCTATCTCCAATCCGATCCTCCCGCCAAGTCGGAACTGCGCGCCCTGCGCAAGCGGGTCAAGAAGCTCTACACCGAAAAGGTCAGCGAACCTACCTTCCTGCCCCACCTGATGACCGGGGCCGGCGGCACCTTCTCCGCCCTGGCCAACATGGTCATGCGGCTGCGTGGGCTGGATGAACGGCCGGTAGCCGGCTTCGCCCTCAATCGCAGCGAAGTTCGCCACGTGCTCGACCTGCTCATGATGCTGCCCTTGGCGGAACGCCGGAGCGTGCCCGGCCTTCACGCCGACCGAGCCGATATCATCATCGCCGGCGTCGCCGTCATCGAGCGGCTGATGAAGTGGCTTCACATCAACCGCTTGCTTGTCCACGACAAGGGCGTCCGCGACGGGCTCATCCGCGCCATGATCGAAGAGCAGTTCGGCCGCCGCACCCCGGGCGGCGACAAGCTCTCCCCGATCGAAGTCATTCAGCAGTTCGGCGCCGCTTGCCGCTATGAGCCCGCCCACGCCGGCCAGGTGGCCCGGCTGGCGGGAATGCTCTTCGACCAGCTTCAGCAGCCGCTCGGCCTGCCGCCCCAGGAGCGGTTCCTGCTCGAGTCCGCCGCCTGGCTCCATGAGATCGGGTCGCTCATCAACTATGAAAAGCACCATCAGCATAGCTACCACTTGATCAAGCATGGCAACCTGACCGGCATCTCGACGCAGCAGCGTGAACTGATCGCCAACATCGCCCGTTACCACCGCAAGGCAGAGCCCAAGAGCAAGCACGCGGCCTACGGCCGGCTCGCACCGGCCGAACAGGCCGCCGTCCGCCGCATGAGTGCCCTGCTCCGCGTGGCCGACGGACTGGACCGCTCCCACACCCAGCGCATCCGTGGCGTGCAGGCCCAGGTGGACAACGGCACGGTGCGCATCGAGGTGCAAAGTACCACCGAGCCCGAGGTGGACCTCTGGGGGGCGACACAGAAGGGCCGACTGTTTGAACGGGTCTTTGATCGGAAGCTCGAACTGGTCTGGTCGCCCTGCCCGGAGGCGGCCGACGCGGCTGAACCCCAGCCGGAACTGGCCGGCCGATCCACGTGAACCCCCGGCCAAACCGGCTTGTCAGAATCCCAGCCGACGGTAAAATGGCCTAGCTTCCTGGGGAATGGTGTAACGGTAGCACGACTGACTCTGGATCAGTTAGTCTAGGTTCGAATCCTAGTTCCCCAGCTCCTTTCTGCCGCGCCTGACTGCTCGCCACGCGTCTGGGCGCGTCCGCTACGCTTCGCCACGGGGGTCCCAGGGGGCCTCCACGGGGTTGCCAGGCGTTCTCAAGCGGCCTCCGAATGCCACTTTTCGAGTGATTTCGCACAGTTCACCGCGGTGCCGGCCTGTCTGCGGACTTCGTGGCCGACTCTGGCGAAGCGCCGGCGCTCGCTCCCAAAGCGCCCGCCGGTTCCAGAGTCTGACTGCCGACCGGACCTTTGGGCGCACCTTCCACCTTCAGATCGGCGACCTGCCCCCACCCTACCAACTTGGAGGTGGGTTCGCGTCGTCGGTTGTGAGTGACATCAACCCCGACCCCGCCGCTGGCCGTGCCACGGTGTGGCGTACTTGCCACGCCGTGCCAACCCGCCGCGAGAACAAGGGTTGCAATCGCTCTCGCTCATCGCCATAGAGGTGATGGACGCGGGGCTACAGGAGTTGAAGGAGCATCTACCAAACTGCAGGGTCTTTCCTTGGATCATGGAAGTGGATCAGCCCGACGCGCCCAGCTTAGGCCCCTACTACATCGGGCCCTGATAGCGGCCTAGCCACGTTCGGGCCTGCCCAGCCAACCATCTCAACGACTCACCTCGGTCGCTTGCGGTCGGGCAAGCTCCGGGAATTCCGCCGACATCCGCTGGAGCGTGGATGCGAAGAGGTCGCTGACCCACCGCGAGTAACCGATGATGGCCATCTTCTCCGACAAGCCCTTGTGGATGCGCGCCGCGGCGTGCCCGGCCATGATCCCGGTGAGTAGGCCCCGGAGTACGCCGTTGGCCGCGGCCGGGTCGAACACCATCACCGCGTCGCCAACGAGAAAGTAGCCCGCTCCCGCGGCAGTGGGCACCAGGCGCCAGGTGACATCCGCCCCGCGGATGGGGTCCGCCGCGATCTCTGAAGCAAACTCGACCGGCGGTTCGATCGGTGTCCCGGCCGGACGGAGGCGGGCCCAGTGAAAGCGGTCAGGTCCCACTTGGGCCATCCACGTCCAACCGTTCGGCTCGCGGCAGAAGAACGGCACGGTGCTCACGTCTGCCGTCGTCCGGTGCGTGTAGCCATAGCGGACGGCGAGCGGGATGCTGTGCCTGGCGACGGAAGAGCCGAGCCGGTTGGCGAGCCAATGGCCACCGCCACTGGCGTCGATGGTCCAGCGGGCACGCACATTCTGGCCGCAGTGCGACCTGATTCCACCGACGCGCTCGCCCTCGCGCCAGGCCGTCGCGGCCCGCAGCGGCTGGAGTATGCGACAATTCGCCCGCCGGGCCGCGGTCAGCAGGGTGTCGTCGAGCACGGCGCGCGGCACCTGCAAGCCGAGCCATGGCCCGTAGTCATCGGCACCGTACAGCGAGAGCCGCTGGCCACCGTGCTCCCAGACAGACACGCCTGGATGCCTGACACAATCCGCCAGGTTGAGGGAGTCCCACACGCCGAGGTGACGGAGGAGCGGTTCCACGCCCGGCGGCAGCGTTTCGCCCGGCCGGTGGCGGGGAAACTGGAGGTGCTCGACGATGACGGTGCTGAGGCCGGCCCGCGCCGCCGTAATGGCCGCCGCGGTTCCGGCCGGGCCTGCACCAATGACGAGCACATCGCAGTCGATCACGTGGCAACCGCGGACCAGACGGCGGACGAGAAGGGCCTGAGCAGCACCGCGGACGTGTCAGCGGACGCGAACATCAGCCGCCGGTCGTTAATCGGCATTCGTGCCCGCCGCACATCCGTCGAAATCAACGAGCCCGAGACCCACCGACACAGGTCGATACGGAAGACCGGGCCGGCCAGCACCACGCTGGTCATCCCTTGCGCCGAGACCAGGTCCGGATCCCCCAAAGCCGCCCGCCGGAACGAAATGACGAACCACCGGTCCCGGTTCGCAACCGGGAGCGCCCGGTGGGCGCGAGCCATGGCCCGGGTACGGCTGGTGTACTCGGCAGTCGTGACCGCCGCCGTGATCCGGATCGACCACCGCCCGTTCAAGGCCTCTTCCACATAGTCGGCGTGCTGGAAATCGGCGCCTTCAAGGAACTGCACGCCTCCGACATCGACCACGCGCGGACCGGGAATGCCGTCCCACGACACCCCGCCCACCTGCCCGATCTCGTCATCGAAGAGAGGAGAGGCCGTGCCCCGCCGAGTGGCAGGGTTGTCGAGAAAAGTGCGGGCGACGTCCGGAGCCACAGCCGGCCAGAACGTGCTCAAGGCCGCACACAATTTGGCATCCTCCGGGAACGGGCTGCCGAGCCCATACACCGCCAAGTGGCCGACGCCGTCCTCCGTCCGGTCCCGGGCGGTGTCCCAGCCCGGAGCGAACACCCCGGCCCCGTCGTCCGGCAAGGCCGAGTGACGCCGGGCGTCCTTCGATTTCGGCGGGCCGACCGCCACTGGCGGCTCGTCACGCAGAGTGAGGAGCGCCGTGACGGTCACCTCCCGCGGATCGAAAGTCATGCCCGGAAGTTGCAGGTTGGCGGCCAGGCGCGTATCGCACAGTGGGGTTGGCGGGACTGCCCAGATGCTGTTGCGCTCCGCTAATGGAATGGCCGTTTCGGTCCATTCGGTCAGTTCCCGCTGGCCGACGGAAGGAAAGAAGTCTGGCGCGGCCACCAGGGAATAGGCCGGAACGGTCCTGTTCGCGACCTCGGCGAGGGCGGTCACGGCTGGACATACCGCTTGCACCTGGCCGTCACCGGTGAAGTCCACGTAATGGAGCGCGTCATAGTCGCCAGCCGCCACGCGCGCTCTGACATCGGTAAGGTTGTTGAGGTCGGTAAGACCGCCCGACCCGTCCACCTCGGTCCGGGCATGGACGTATTCCGGCGCCGAGCTACCAGGCTCATAGGCGGCAAAAAAGCTGCCGTTATCCGCGGGGACGCGATAAGAAACGGACGCTCCCGCCGCGCCGCGGGCTGGCTCCACCAGCCGCCGGTGAACGACCGGCACGAGGGTCCCGGCCGGGAAGTCGGTCCCACTCGCCAGATTGGCAATCCCCTCCGAGAAGCGGAAGGGCGGAGCTTGCAGTCGCTCGGAATCATCCGCACCGAGGGCCTTGTGGATGCGTCGGAGTTTCTCGTTGATGTGCGCGGCGGTGAAGCCGAGATCGACGTTGACTCCGTTTAGACACTCGGGGCCGGGGAACAACTTGTGCACCGGCTGCCAGAAGTCACGTGCGGCATCACCCGTCTGTGGCCGCATGGGCCTGGCCACCGCGCCTTTGACTTTGACTGCCAGGTAGGCTACATAGCGGGCCGGGCACACACGGATGCCGAAGGGGTCGGCTTCGTCCTCGGGCCAGAACCCGCGAGCGGCCCCATCATACCGGGGCGGAGCCGTTCCCACGCGGGCGAGACCCGTGCGGGAGAAAGTCAGATCGGCCTGCAGTTTCGAAGGGGTGTCCTTGGCCGGCCGGTACTCGCAGGCAAACACGACGACAGATAGCTCTACCCCACCGACCAGGGTTCGCAAGGTCGCAATCGATGCTCGTCTGGCGGCGAACACGTAGTTTTCAAGGGCTTCGATTTCGGCGAGGGTCGGGAATCCGCCGAGCACCGAGCCGTCCGGCGCGAGCTCGACGCCCGGGCTGGCGAACGCGTGGTACAGGAGGCTGCGTGCCGGCGAACCTGGGAACACTCCCCGAGTGGTCGCTTGTGCAAAGTCGCTGAAGCCGGCAACCGAACGATTCACATCCGCCGGAAGGAGTTCCTTGTCGAGGCGGGCGGCCAATTCGGCCGCCGTCGGGGCGGCAATGTCCAGCACGTCTCGGGTTGCTGCCAGGATGAGCGCCCTCCAACCGAGCGGGGCCAATCGGTCACACGCCGCTTTGACTTGGTCGATAATTGCCATTTCAAACTCCATTCACCTAGTGGCCGTTGCCGAGCGGGTTCAAGTCGTTCACGAAGATCAGCAAGTCGTTCATGGTGAAATGGTCGCCCCGATGGGCGGGGAGGCTCGGCTCCCAATCAGCCTCTTTCAGAATCGAGTAATCACTCCCTTCAATCAGGCCGTGGAAGGTCTCACACAAGAGTCGACTACCCACGGTGCCCAGGCGCATGCCACCCTGCCTCAGTTCCGCCTCCTTCAGGATGTAGAACCACAAGGGCGTCTGGGTGTCGAATCCAGAAGCAAGGATGACCGCCGCATGTGGCCCCGAGGCCACTTCGGCCGGCGTCAGGGATGGCACGCCCAGCCTGGCCGCGACATCCTGGCCCGTAGGCAGTCCAATCAGGCGGCCGCGAAGGAGGTTGCGCACCGCGAGCGACTTCAAGTGTTCCTGTTCGGCCGTGGCAAATTCAGGCAACAGTTGCAAGTCGTTGGCCAGCTTCGTATCGATCTGCCGAGCGAAGTTGAGTTGAGGATGGCGACCGCCGCCGGGTTGCTCGCTAAAGTCGAACATCCGCCGCCAGTCCACGATCCAGTCGCTGGGCAGCGTCGGAAAGCCACCCAAGTCGCCCGACACCTGGGAGAACTCGAAGAAGAGGTTCAACCTGGGAACGAACCCAGCCCGGCCGTCGGAGCTGAAGACTGAGTTCCACTGATAGGCATTCCGCACCAGACTGTGCCCCATGCGATAGGCGGCCACGGAGAATTCGACGGGCATGCCGAGGCGACTGCCCGATGGCGCGCCCTTGGGGAAGAAGAACTTCCGTCCGTTCGTAAGCACGTCGCGCCAAACCTCGAGATCGACCAGCCGCGGCACGAAGTCGTGCAGGACAATCGACTGGTAGTGCTGCACGACTGTCTTGCGGGCCTCCGCGAACAGGTTGTCGGGCTTGGCCGCTGAGGCCGTCAATCGCGCTACGACGGCGTTGTGAAACTTGAGGAAGGCAAGATGGGTTTGGGCAACGATCAGGTTCTCGTCGTTGCGCGGGTCGCCGATAATCGCTTGCTTCGGATGGGCCGGATCGCTCTCCGGATGCCGTGGCAAGTCGTTAGGAAAGGACTTGGTGACTCCGAAGAGAGCCCTTCCGGTAGTGGTGCCGATGCGCAGCCGCACACCGTCTGCTTCATAGAGTTCGGGAGAATGCTTGGGGCCTCGGCCATAAACGCTATCTAGCTCCAGGGCTGGCGACCGCCCCTGCTCGATGTCCTTGGGTTCGAGTGAGCCATCAGGAATCCCGTCGGTGCGATCGAACGTAATGTCGTGATCGACGAACTGTCCCAGGTAGGTGAATCCGGCTGGGAGATCAGAATCTCCCGCTCCCGCCACGAACGGATCGTTTAGCGCTTGCCCCAGGGCGATCAGGCTAGAGTCGTCAGGCTGGAACTTCGCCAAGTCGGGGAACATTCGACAGAAACGAAACGCCCGCTTGGCGTTGACGGCGGGCACGGGAGCCGCGGCGGCCGCAAGATGATGGGCAAACAACTGCTTCAACCGCGGGGAGGTCATGTCGCTGGACGCAAGTCCTTCACCCTCGATGAAGTACTGGGTGCGGCCGTGCTGGTGCGGGGTGGCCATCGGAACTCCAGTGAAGATGGGGCTTGGGAGCCGTTCAGGGTGTGGCCGGATGCTGGGAAGCCAGGGGCGTTCCGGCCGGCAGTGTTTCACTCGGCGTGACGCTCATCAGAGTGTGATGCACCGACTGCGGCCGCCTGGCGGCCAGAACGACCTGCACCAGGGTGGCCAACTGGTCCTTGGCTAAGCTCGCATCTGGCAACGCCAAATGAGGCCAGGTCGACCAAAGCCGATCGAGCACGTTGTGAAAGGGCAGCATGGCTCCTGGGTCTGGTCGGACAAGGCGCCGGCCGACCCAAATGCGCAGATTCCGCCGTCGCTTCTCCTCAGGCGTGGACATGGTAACTCCCTTTGCTGTTACTCGAAGTGTGAGATGTAGGTATCGAGCAACTCGCCGGACGGATCAATGAGGTTGAACTGAAGGGACCCAGACGCGCCGGGAGGGACAGGGAAGGAGCCGGAGAACGTACCATCCGCACCAAGCTGCAACTCCACGCTGGAGTGACCAGGAAGTCCCGTAACAATGATCCGGCAGCCGGGCGGTGCCGTGACGACACCGCTCATCAGAAGGATGTCACCTTTTGCCCCGACGATAACATTGGTGAAGGACGACTCGACGGGACGGGGAAACGGGCGGGCCTCTGCAGCGACAACAAGAAGGGCAACGCAAGCCAGGGCCAGACGGAGGACGGGCCTGGTCTTCGACCAAGTCATGACAGCCTCGCTCTCTGAGCACGAAGGGTCGAGTCTGGCTCCACCGCGGAGCACAGACTTCGCCGCTACCTCAGATGTCGAGGATTCAGGTCAATAACGGACAGGAATTCTTGGCCGAATCAATATGGCCGAAGTGGATGGACCACGCGTGGGAGGAATGAGATGGCATTGGGGGCGGCAGGGGTGTCCAAGATCGCCTCGAAGCCCGGCAGCGCCCGTAGAGGCATGAATGCAGGCTCTTTACGAAAGCGAGCCGGGTCACAACCTTGGCTTAAGGCTAGGCGAAGCTGTTCAAGCGCCCGGGGGCCCCAAGTTTCGTCGGTACGGGCGGCATGGGCAAAGATGGAGGCGGCGTCGGCATGGATGTCACCGGAGCTGAGCGACTCCAAGGCCCGGCAAATGTCCGCGATGCGCTCGGCGAGTGGATAGTCTGGGAAGTCCTTCGTTGGGGAATTCATCAACCGGTCGAAGAAGCACTTGGCCCGATTGCGATACGCCATGGCCAGATGCAGGTCCATGCTGATGGCAAGGTCCAAGGTGGCTTTGGCGCTCGTCGGAGACGCCGTGGCCAGGTAGGCGTAACCAAGGTTGGCTAGGTTTGCGGCCGACGTGCAACCAAGATCGCGCGCCCTTTCCGCGTAGACTCTCGCGCTATCGGGCTGTCTGGTCGGGGGCAGCCCATAGTAGTACGCCAACAGCGCGTACCGCTCCGCCATGGGCTTCCATTGCAAACTCAAACTCAAGTCGGCTATAGCTGCCGAATATTGTTGCTTGCCCTCCAGGGCCAGAACTCGAAGGAAGCGGACTTCGGGGTCCTCCGGCGCTGCGATCACCAATTGGGTAGCGGCTTCCAGTGCCTGGTCAAATCGGCCCTGGTCCAGCGCGCGCTGGACGAGCGCCGGGGTGACTTGTTCCTTGGCCAGATTGGCAACCAAGGGCCAGCCCGTGGCGACTGCTAACGCCGTCGCCACGCCCGCGGCAGCGAAGAACCGGCGGGCTCGGGTCTGTCGACTCCGCCGATCGCGCAGTTCGTTCCTGATCGCAGCGAAGTCCGGCCAGCGCTCCGCCGGATCAGCGGCCACGCAGCGCCGCAGCAGTTCACGCAGACCCCCATCCAGCACCCTGGCTTGCTCCCAGGTTCGGGCGGCAGGAGTCCGCAGCCGCGCCTGCAACTCCCCCACAAGCTCCAGAACGGTCTTGCCACCGTCCGACGCCAAGGCATAGGGGTGCCGGCCCGTGAGTAACTGAATGAACATCACGCCAAAGGCGAACTGGTCAGCCCGGCAGTAGTCAAGCAGTTGGTCAGCCGGCAGAGAAGTGCCAGGACGCACGGCCAAGGCTCCCAGCAATTCTGGAGCCATGTACAGCAGGGTGCCGCCCGGCCGGACGGTCGTGCCACTGGTGCGGCGGGACAAGGTGAAAACCCGCAACAAGGGGCAGCCCCTTGGGGGCAGCAGCACCTTGGCGGGCTTAATGTCGCCGTGGGAGTACTCGCGGTGAATCACCTGCAGGGCATCCGCCAACTGCTCGGCGCAGGCCAGCACCCAGTTGCGGAAGGAGCCAATCCGCGGTACTTCCGGAGCCTCGGCACCGGTTACGTCAGACCAGCTCGCGGCACTGGCCTGCAGCGCGCTCTGCAGCACGTTAGCCGGTGGTCCTTGCCCGGCCCATTGCTGGAGGAAACTCTCAAGAGTGAGGTCCCCTTGGAAGGGCATCACTGCGAGCGTCCAGCCTTCCTCCATCTGCCGAGAATAGAGAAAGCCCGCGATGTTCCGGTGTTGCAGGCGCCCGAGGCTGCTCTGAACGTAGGTTTCCTCGTTGCCGAGCCGCGACAACTTGAGGACCACGGGCCGCATCGCCGCCTGCCGGTCCCGGGCCAGGAAGACACGCGACAGTGAGCCGCCGGCAACCGAGCGCACGATCTCGAACTCAGGGATCGCCGGGAGCTCGACAGGCCAAGAACGGGACGAAGGCTCGTCCAGAAACTTCAGGCGGTGGTGCAGGTCGAGTAGGTTGGCCAGCGACTCTTCCAGCCCTGGAAAATTCGCGCAGAAGTCGGCCACCTCGGGAGGCTGTCCCGCCTCGGCCTGGTCGAGGTATTCCTCGTAGGCCAACTCAAGGAGAACCGTACGCCCCAAGGCGTTCAGATTCTTGCCAGTGGTGGGTACGGCGACCGACATTTCAGCTATGAGCCTACCAAGAAGGTCTGAACCCGCTCCAACACCCGGCGGACCGTCCGCTCGTTCAGTTGGAGCGCTTCAGCAATCGCCTCGTAAGTCTCACCGGCTTCCCGCAGTTCGACGATGCGCAGGTAGTGGGGCGGAAATTGCGTGCCAATCCGGGCTCGGGTCTCGGCGGCGATCGCCTGTTGGCTGGCGGTAGCGGGCGTGTCTCGCAGCCGCGCCTGCATGTCGTTCTCGTCCAGGTTGGAACATTCACCGGCCAGGGCCCGGCGCGATGTGCCGAGCCACTTGCGAAACAGATCGACCAGATGATTCTTGGCGATGGTGTTCAAGTAGCGTGCCAGCGCCTCGGGAGTATCCAACCCGGCAGACAGCGATAGCTGCCGAAAGAAGGAATGCCAGACGTCCTGCTGCAAGTCCACCGAATCGAACAACCGACGCAATTCGGGCGATAGATGGCGTCGGACCACGCGCAAGATGATCGGGCTATAGCGCTCGACCAAGAGAGCTTGGGCCTGCGGCTCATCGCGGCAGGCCCGATCCATCAGCCCGGGGAAAGACTCGGCCATCGCACCCGTCCAGTCGGCCGGAGGACTGTTAAGATCAATCCAATAATCGCTCACGGAATAGCCAATTGCAAGCCTAAACGGGTAATGGGCTGGTCGGGTGGGGCGGCATGAAGTCGCCTTACGTTCCCTACTTCCGTGGCTCCTGCACCGCTCCGCCGGGGTTGGACTTGGGGTGCTCCTCGCCGCCGGCGAGCCAGTGGCGAACGATCGTGGCGTAGTAAGTGCCGTGCAGCGTCGACGGCGCACCGGGCTGGATGCCGAAGCCACCGTCGGCATTCCGGCACCGCGCGATGAACTCCCGCAACCGATCCGGCTCCGCGACCGACAGCTTCAGCCGATGGAACAAGCGGACGATGCGGTAGCACGATTCCAGGTCGGACGTGCCGGCCTGGTCGCCGCCGAAGCCGCCATCGGCCCGCTGCCCGGCCAGGAGCAGCTCGGTG
>CALLZJ010000358.1 GCA_937858435.1 uncultured bacterium | reverse complement strand
GCTGACGAAGGGCTTGAAGATGTCGGCGACCCGGTCGGCGGGGATGCCGCATCCATTGTCCTGCACGACAATCTCGGCCCACTTGCCGTCGCCAGAGAGGTGCGTCTCAACGATGAGGCGCGGCTCGGCGGCGTCGAGCACGGCATCGAGGCCGTTGGTGACCACGTTGAGCAAGGCACGGTGCAGTCCCTCACTGTCGGCCAACACCGTGACCAGCTTCGGGTCGAACCGCGTCTCCACGGCCACGACTCGCTCCGTGCGTCGGCCCAGGGCCAGTTCCAGCACTTCCTTGACGAGGACGGGTAGGGCGGTCTCTTCGAGGACGGGCTCGCGCTCCTTGCTGAAGTTGAGCATGTCCAGGACCAGATCGTAGATCTTGCCCTGGTTTTTGTGCATGATCGACCAGCCCTGGCGGGCCAGTTCCAGGTTCTGATCGTCCAGGCCGAGCTTGATCAGGTCGCCGCCGCTCTGCAGCCCCTGGAGGATGTTCTTGATGTGGTGGCTGATGGCGGCGATGGTCTGGCCGATAGCCGCGAGCCGCTCCGCCTGCACCATGGCCTGGTAGTAGCGTGTCTCCTCGACCGCCATGCCGGCCAGGTGGCCGATGGCGACGGCCAGCATCAAGTCCTCGTCGGACAGGCGGGTCGTCTGGCCCTCTTCCTCGGCATCGGCCGCCACGCGCGTGCGGGCCTTGGTGTCGAGGTAAAGCACGCCAACCGTTTCATGCCGTCCTTTCATGGGCACGCAGATCGCCTCTCGAACGCCATAGCGCTGCACGCTCTGGGCCGGAGCGAAGCGCTCGTCGGTGCCCGCATCGGAGACGAGCACACCCTTCTCCTCCTTGAGCACATAGTCCGTGATGGTGCGGCTGATGGCGATTTGCTCATCCCGATCCACGCCCTCCCGATAGCGAACCACCTTGGGCTCGAAGCGGGGGCTGTCGGGCAGGCGAAGCATGACGCAGCCGCGGTCCGCCTCGATGCAATCGAACAAGAGGGCCATGATTCGTTCGAGTAGTTGGTCGATGTCGAGGATGTGGCTGACGGCCAGGGTGGTCTGATAGATCACGCTAAGGCTGCCCAGGGCGTTACGCAGCCAGGGCCCCTCGCCACTGAGCGGCTTCGCGAGCAGGCGGTTGCTCTCATCCTCGCTGATGGTGCGGACGATGGACGAGGGGGCATCGTGGCCCGTGCGGGCGATGACGTTGATGCGATTGGCCAGGTCGGGCCGGCGTGGGGCATCGTTGACGGCCACGTAGACGAGCAGCGTCGAGCCGAACAGAATCTGATCGCCCGGCTGGAGGGCCAACTCCTGGACGGCCTGGTTGTTGACGGCCGAACCGTTGCTGGAACCCAGATCGATGAGCTTGTGGCCGCCGCCGGGCAGGGCATGGAGTTCCGCATGGCGACGCGAGACCTCCGTATCATGCAGCCAGATGTGGTTGTTGGCGTCCCGGCCAATCGTGAGCACGGGCGCGTTCAACTCGAAGCGCTTGCCTTCATCCGCACCACGAATGACGTACAGGGCAGCCACGCGGCGAACCATCTCCCAGACCGCCGACGCCTGTCGGCAATTGCACATCGCACCACTTCAGTATACGCTGGCGGCGAGGAGCGGCTGGTACCTGACCCCATCATCCCGAGCGCGACCATGACCCCAGACTCGAACGAACTCCTCCAACTGACCCAGCGGCTGCTCGATGCCGTCACCCAGCGTGACTGGGCCACCTATGAGAGCCTGTGCTCTGCCGACCTGACCTGCTTCGAGCCGGAGGCTTGCGGCCAGCTCGTGAGTGGGTTGCCTTTCCACAGGTACTACTTTCAACTGGGCGGCGGGTCGGCACCGGTCCAGGTCACCCTGTGCCAGCCGACTGTTCACCTCTGGGGCGACGTGGGCGTGGTCGCTTACGTCCGGCTCCAGCAGAAGATCGCGGGGGACGGCCTGCCCCGCACCGTGGCCTTTGCGGAGACCCGGGTCTGGCACCGCTCCAATGGCCGCTGGCAGCACGTCCACTTCCACCGCTCCGAGATCGAGGCCTCCTCATGATCGAACGGACGCCCTGGCGCTGGCTGGACCCATCGCGGTGGGGCTGCACCCTGGCACTGCTCATCGTCGCATCTCTGGCGATGGCTGCCCTGCTGACCTGGCAAGGCGCACCGCTCCGCACGCCCAGCGCTCCCTGCGGCATCGTGTGCTTCGAATTCGTATGGAACGTGGAACAAGCCCAAAAACTGCTTGGCGAATGGAAGCCAGCCGGCCAGATGACGGCCCGCTGGAACCTGATCCTCGATTATCCCTTCATCGTCATTTATTGTGCCACCTTCAGCCTGGCCGCTGCTCTTGCCAGCCGTGTCTTCCTGCCCTCCGTGGGCGTCCTCGGAAGCTGGCTTGTCTTCGTGGCTGGCGGGCTCGACGTCGTCGAGAACTATGCCCTGTGGCAGTTGCTGGCGGGTAATCTAACACCCGAGTGGCCACTCATCGCCGGCTGGTGTGCGCTGATCAAGTTCGTCTTGCTGGGGCTGATCTCCGTCTACCTGATCGGGGCCGGGTGCGCCTTCGTCGTTGCCCGTCGGCGGCAACGCGGTCCAGGCCAGGCGGGTTAGCAAGAGGAAGCACTGGCCCCCAGCAAGCTAGCCAATCCGGCCCGAAGAGACCGCCTTGCTTCCCAGCCCAACTCCACTCGTGCCTTCGTAACGACGGCACATGAGTGGCGAACCTCTCCCGGACGTGCCGGCTCCCGAAGTGGATCCACTGGACGCCCCTGAAGCTCGGCAATCAGTGCCAGCAACTCCGCGATGCACGCCGGTCCCGATGTTGAAAGCCTGCCCGGCCCCCTGGGCACTGGCCCGAGCGGCACATAGGAACGCGGCGACCACGTCCGCCGCGTGGACAAAGTCGCGGGTCTGCCCGCCGTCGCCATGCACGGTCGGCGTTTGACCCGAGCCTACCTGGTGGACGAAGCGGGAGATGACCCCGGAGTAGGGGCTGTCTGCCCGCTGGCCTGGACCATAGACATTGAACAGCCGCAGACTCACGCCTTCGATGCGGCCAGCCCGGGCATGAGCGAGCAGATGCCCCTCGCCGGCCAGCTTGCTCACGGCATAGGGGGAGACCGGGTCCAAGGCGTCGCTTTCGGCCCGTGGCGTGGCGGCCGAGGCATAGCAACTGCTGCTGGCCGCATACACCAGCCGGCGGACGCCGGCAGCCAGGGAACGCTCGAGCAACCGCGCGGTTCCCAGGCCGTTGATCTCCTCACAGTGGGCCGGGTGGTCCCAACTCTCCGGCACCGACGTGAGAGCCGCCAGGTGGAAGACGGTATCGACCCCCTCCACGGCCCGGGCCAGGACCGCATCATCCAAGAGGCTTCCCACCAACACCGAGTCGCGCAGCGAAGCCGGCACTCGATCCAGGGAGCCGGCCGAGAGGTCATCGAGCAGACGGACCGAGGCCCCAGCCTGCTGTAAGGCGGCCGCCAGGTGCGAACCGATGAACCCGGCCCCTCCGGTTACCAGGCAGGTGCCCAGCTCCGCCCGCAGCACCTGTTGCCCGGAATGGGGATCAGTCATGGCGTCGGTCTCGCAGCGCGGATTCCACCATCAAGAACTCGCCGAGTCGGTCGGCCGACACCATCCCCACGAGCTGATCCCGTTCGACAACGGGAACGACATCGCAGTCGTGCTCCTGGCACCGGGCAAGCACGGCCTGCAGCATGTCTCGCGGATTCGCGGTGAGAAAGTCGGTCTGCATCCGGTCGGCGACCCGGGCCTGGGGCTGCTTCTCCGCCAGTGCCTGGAGCACATCATCCCGGCTGAGCACGCCCACGAGCTTGCCCTCCGCCGTGACCACGGGGAAGTCACGCTGATAGCCCGAGATGATGGCCGTTAGCACTTCCGAGATGGTCTGGTCCGGCGACACGACCTGGAAAGCGGTCTGCATCGCCCGCTGGATGGGGATGCCCGTCAGCGAAGAACGCATGCGGGCCATACTCGCCTCGGCATCGGCGCCGAGCCAGACGAACAAGGCGGTGAAGAGCAACAGGTGGTAGGAGGTGAAGAGGCCGACGAGGCCGAAGACGACCGCCGCCGCCTGGCCGATGGTGGCCGCGATCTGCGTCGCTCGGACATAGTCCATACGCAAAGCGAGAAGGGCGCGCAGGACGCGCCCCCCATCCATCGGAAACGCGGGCAGGAGGTTGAAGGCCACCAGCAAGCCGTTGAGAAAGACGAACTGCGTGACCAGTCCCTGAGCGGGATTGGCCAGGTCGCTCCAGCGTAAAGGGGTGCCCGCCAGGGCCATGCCGATGACCAGGCCGCAGGCGATGATGACATTTACCAGCGGTCCCGCGATGGCGACGACGAGTTCCTGCCGTGGGTCTTCGGGCATGCGCTCTAGCCGAGCGACGCCACCGATGGGTAGGAGGGTAATGTCCAGCGTGGGAATGCCGTAATTGCGTGCGGCCAGGGCATGCCCCAGTTCATGCAGCACGATGAGGCGGAAGATCCCCGCCACATAGGCCGGCCCCAGCAGGACACCCCATGGGCCGGCATGTGTGTAGAACCGCCAGGCCAACCAGGCCAGGAGCAGCAAGAAGGTGAAGTGGAGGTAGACGTCGATCCCGAGGACCCGCCCAATCCGCCACGACCAGCCCATAGAGACTCCCCATCTTCAAGACACGCCGGGCCCTGTCAATTGCGGCCCAGCACTGGATCAGTCGCCGCCCGCCGAGGCTGGCTCTGCGAGTTCAGGCACAAGAGCCCGCACCCGGGTTAGGGCCAGGCTGATATCACGCACACGCTCTTCCTGCGATCCCGTCTCACGCTCCACCATGAGGGGACCGGCGAATTCCAGCCGGCCCAACAGGCTGAGGAAGTTGGCGAGGCCAATCCCGCCGTCGCCGAGCGGAACTTCGGTCCCCCACGTGCCCCGCTCCTTGGGCCGCCAGGCATCCTTCAGGTGGACGCTGCGGACAAAGGGGAAAAGCCGCTCCAGGGCCGCGAGCGGCTCATCGCGGTCGTAGAGCAGCATGTTGGCGGGGTCAAAGTTGATCCGGACGTTGGGACACTTGAGGTCGGACAGGAACTGGTGCAGCTCGGCCGCGGTTTCTTGGCCAGACTCGAGCCCCAGCGAGATGCCGTAGGGCAGGGCCATCGAGGCGGCCCGGCCCAGGGCTTCGACAAACCCGGCGTAGTCGGAAGTGGTCCGCTCCGGGATGAACCCGGCATGGAACGTCAGGTCGGTCAGTCCCAGGTCCCAGGTGCGCTGCAGAGCCCAGGCCAGCACTTCGAAACGCCCCGGTCGCGTGGCCGGGGCGCCGAACCCGCCGGTGGCGGCGATGGTCTGCGGACTGGTGTAATCCTCGCCGGGAAATCCGATCATGGCGCCGCTCATGGCGAGCCCAGCCTCCCGCGCCGCCGCCGGCATGCCGTCCCCTTCGTCCCAGCTCGCATGATGGGGATCGCCACAGGCGATCTGCACCCAGCGAGCCCCGACGGCGGCCATGAGACGCTTCAACTCTGGAATGCTTCGAGCCCGCAGCGACCAACTGCAGACGCCAAGCGGGCAGTCTTTCCAGGCCACGTGCAGCCTCCTAGGGATGGGGCAGTCCAAAGGCGGGCAGGGGTACCGCGCCCTCCCGCCGAGGCCATGCCCTTGCCTCCATTATCGCAGCTCCCGGGATGCGGAGAAGTCGGCTCGTCGGCATGGGGCCAATCGCTAGCATATGGCTGTATCCACTTCGATCGCCGGGGCGGCCTCATGCGTGTTCTGATTTCCGCGGACGACATCCATCGCCGAGTCGAGGAACTTGCCGCCCAAATGAACCGGGACTTCGACAGCGAGCCCATCACCCTGGTCGGCATCCTCAGCGGCAGCTTGATGTTCCTGGCCGACCTGGTTCGCAAGTTGTCCATGCCCACCCGTATCGGTTTTCTTCGGGCGTCGAGCTACCGCGGTGAGTCGACCACGCCCGGTCGGCTGGAGATTCTTGAAGGGCTGACCCCTGACGTGCGCGGCCGGCACATCGTCGTCGTCGACGACATCCTGGACAGCGGCCACACCCTCTCTCAGGTACTCGAGCACTTGCGGCAGTTCGAGCCCCGCTCAGTCCGGTCGGCGGTCCTCTTGCGGAAGCGGGCCCGCCAGGTCGTCTCCTTTGAACCCGACTACTGTGGCTTCGAGATCGAGGACGTTTTCGTGATCGGCTATGGTCTGGACTATAACGACGACTATCGCCAGCTTCCCTACCTGGCCGTGCTCGACCAATCTGAGACCTAGCACCCGAGACCGGCTCGCACGGAAGGCCATCGCAGCCCCAAACGCACTTCAAGATTCACAAGCCACCCGCCCTGGACAAAGCCCAATCCACTGATCTGCTGTTCGACCTGTCCC
>CALLZJ010000357.1 GCA_937858435.1 uncultured bacterium | reverse complement strand
GTCCAGGCCGTGGAATTTCTGATCCGAGCGACCCGGCGGCTTGATGTGGCTGCCCCGGGGCCGCGGAAAGCCTCGTTGACGCAGGGCGGCAATCAGATGCCCGCCAATGAACCCACCCGCGCCAGTGACCACGATCAGATCGGTCTTGCTCATGCTGAAGTCTGTCTCAATGTCTGGGTTGATGTGCCACGGCGGTCCGCGGCGTTACCGGCCCGTACCGATGGTGACATAGTTGGTGGCGCACGTCAGGTCCTTGCCCTTGTTGCGGAAGAGACGCCAGCAGTCGATGACCGTGGGTTGGCCGTCCTTGGTCCAATGCTTGCCGCCGAAGTCCTCGGGGCCGATGGCGAGGTACTCCTCGCAGGGCAGGGTGATGACGACGACGTCGGCGCCGTGGACGCAGTCACGGGGCGAACCCACGAAGCGTACCCGATCGCCGAGCACGGCCTTGGCGTTATCCATCGCCGCCAGATCGAAGGCGGTCACGGGGATGCCCTGCCCGGCGAGCTTCTCGGCGAGCATGAGTCCCTGCGACTCCACGATCACATCTGTGGCAGGCTTGTAGGCGATGCCCAGAATCGCCACCGTACCTCCGGGTGGCAGGTGCCGCTGCACCAAGTTGACCAGTCGGCCCACCTCGTCACGGTTGGATCGGTCGGTCTGCTCAGCGAGGAGGGCCGGCACTCCCTTGGCCCGGGCCAGAGCACCGAAGGCGAAGTTGTCCCTTGGGAAGCAGGGGCCGCCGTAGCCAATCGCCCCCTTGAGGTACTTCGCGCCGATTCGACTATCCATGCCCAGGGCGCCTGTCACCACGTCTACGTCTGCTCCGGGCAGCCGCTCGCAGACGTGGGCCAGCATGTTCGCATAGGCGATCTTGGTCGTCACGTAGGTGTTGACCGCGATCTTGGTCAGTTCGGCGTTGACCCAGTTCATGCGGGCGACCTTGGGCCGGTTGTCCACGACGTTGAGGTAGGTGGCCTCTAGCAGAGCGCCGGCCTTCGCGTCCGACTCGCCGATCAGCAAGAAATCGGGGTTCATGAAATCACGAACGACGGAACCCAGCGCGATGAACTCGGGGCTGTAGCACAGTCCGAAACCCGTGCCGCAGGTCTTGCCCGAAGCCTTTTCAAGAACCTCGCGGATGGGCCCGCCAGTGTGGCCCGGCATGACCGTGCTCGTCATGACGACAAGATGATAGTCCTTCTTCTGGGCGATGGCGGCTCCGATCTGCTCGCAGACCGGCAGAGCATAGCGAAGGGAGAACTCGCCACTCGCCTCACTGGGCGTGGCCACAATGATGAAGGAGATCTGGCTCTTGAGCACGGCTTCCGTGGGGTCGGTCGTGGCTCTAAGCCATTCCCGGCCCTTGGTAATGTAATCGGCGAGTTGCGGCTCAAAGACCGGCGGCTTACCCGCGTTGAGCGCCGACACCTTCCGCTCGTCCAAGTCCACGCCGATCACCTGCACGCCCTTGGAGGCCAAGCAGGCTGCCATGGGCGAACCGAGTTTGCCCTGGCCGAACACTGAGACTGCCGAAGCTCCCGTCATGAAGATTCTCCCGAAGCCGCCATGTCCCGGCGCCGCCACCGCTGCCAGAGCCAGGAGGCCCCCTCGAGGGTCTGGGTGGCCCAGCGGGCCGGTGTCCGCAGATGAGGATAAAAGACCGGCACACGCGCCAGGTAAGCGCGCCAACGGTCGGTCGCCCAGCGCAGCCCGCCCGGCATGAGGCGGTGCGTGGCGTCGTAGAGCGTGAAGAAATGCTCGTTGCCGCCACACAGGGCGCGGTTGTAAGCGGCCTCGTCGCCGTGGAAGGCCGTCGCTCGGCCGCCGGGCACCGTGGAGTAGTCGTGGTTCTGGTGAATGACGGTAACGACGGCCGTCATGTCGATGATCGGCGCGCCCCGTTCTCGGGCTCGGTAGAGCAACCAGTTGTCCCAGGAGGTCCGGCCGATGAGGAAGGGTGGGATGGTACCAAACAGACCGCGGGTGTGGATGAAGTAGTCGATCGCGCCGAAGGCTTGGAGGAAGCCCGTCGTGATCGCCACCTGCCGGAGCTTCGGCTCCCAGTCGGCATCGTCGAAGTCGATCGGCGTGGTGATGTCCGTATCCGTTCGCCGGCCGGCAGCCAGAAACTTCTTGAATCGGCTCTGGACGCGGGCCACTGCCGGCAGGAAGTCGCTGAGGAGAACGATATCGGCGTTGATGTAGCAAAGCACGGGCGCGGTGGAGTGGCGATCGGCCTGCAGGAAAATGTCACTGATGAGCGGCCGACCCTTGGGCGACTTGGCAATCACGGGCAGGTGCTTAAGGCCATGCTCGGCGGCAAACTCACCCACGCCCGGATCATCGCCTAGTAGCAGAATCTCGGGGCGAGGTTCTAGCCGCGTCCAACTGAGGATGGCGTTCCGCTGGATCAGTCCGAAGTGGCCGCTGAAGCCCTTCGGCATGGTGAACAACGTGATCATATCAGGGAAGAGGAGAGAGCCAGGCCCGCGTCTGGGCGCCCGACTTTAGCCGGTGAACTCCGCGGTCAAGCACAGATGCCAGCCGAGCCGACGCTCGAGGGCCCGGAAGAGCCACTGCGGCATCCACCGGAAGTACCAGACCTTGCGATACCGGTACTGCACGTACTCAGGAATGACATAAGGGAAGATATGGTCGACGAAGAGGTCCCGCACCTTGAACCCGTGTTCTTCGACAAGCTGGCGTCCTTCGGAGCGGCTGTAGATGTAGGCGATCGGACAGCCGAACTGGGCCTCGGCGTGCTGCGTCACGATTTCGTTCGTCTTCCAGAACTGGAGCTTGCCGTACTTGGTCATGATCCACATGACCTTGTACGACCAGCGGTGGTAGACCATGACCTTGAGCGTCGTGCCCGGGTGGGCATAGTCACGCAGTTGTGCCACGACCTTGCCGGGGTGGGGCGTGTGGTGGATGACGCCGAAGCTGTAGATCAGGTCGTAGCTCTCGACCGGCACGACCTGGCTGAGTTCCTCGCCATTGGCCTGATAGAAGCGGATGCGGTCGGAAAGGCCGAACACTTCAGCCCGTTGGCGGGCGACTTCGAGGGACTTTTCCGACAGGTCCACGGCCGTGACCTGGGCTCCATGGCGGGCAAAGTTGAGGGTGTCCGTGCCGATGCCGCAGCCAATCTCCAGCACCCGCTTGCCGGCCCAGCGCGGAAAGTCGGCAAAACTGGGGATATGAGGCTCAACGAAGTACTTGCGCTTCTCGACCTCGTCGAAGTACTCGCGCGAACCGACGGGCTTGGGCGAATGACGGATGTTACACGGCCGACGATTCCAGTAGTCCTGGACTTCGGCGATGGGCTTGTTTTCGAAACGGGCCACGGTCGTCATGGCGTCGAATCCAAAGTGGGGCGCTGGCAAGGCCCCAGCGCTTTACGGGCAATGAGCATGGGTCTCATGAAGACAGGCTGGCAACGGCAGCGGACACTAGGCATCGAGACGCACCAAGGTGGGCAGGTGCAGCGGTTCGCGGGCGGCTACCAGCACGGCTCGCAATCCGCGCCCCTGCTCCCGGGTCCGCAGCGAATCGCGCCACTGGAAGTGGTAGCAGGGGTGATCCGGGAGGACCTTGGGGCCATAGACATGAAACCCGAGCCGCTTGAGGGCGAACGTCAGGAACGAGGGGGACGGCCTGCAGCCAAAGCCCCGCAGCGCTTGATTCGGCGTGAGCGGCTCCTCCTCGATGTGCATGACCGGATGGTATGAATCGCAGACCATGGACTCGATCAGGAGCAGATTGCTGGCCGCACTCGCCAGGTTGCGGAGCGCGAACAGCGGGTTCTCGACGTGGTAGATCAGGCCGTAGCAGAACACGACGTCGAACTTTCCGAGTTGGGAGAGGTCCCCCCGCTCGACATCGAACACCGCAGCGCGAACGCCGGGGAGGCGGCGCCGGATCTCATCGACGTTCTCTTGCCGGCCCTCGGCACAAGTGACCATGCAGCCGCGCTGCACCAGAGCCTGGGCCAAGTGGCCCACGCCGGCCCCCACGTCCACGACCGACTTGTCGGCCAGAGGCAATTGCATGTAGTCCAGGTTCTTGATGCGGGCTTCGTTCAGATCCAGGGCGTCCTGGTAGTCGAACGACTGAGCGACCGTCTCCTGAACCTCCGGCAGTGGCGGCGGCACCATGGCCGGGTAGGGTAGGCGGCGCAGGAGCCAGATTCTCCGGTAGCGGCGGGCAGCATCCAGGACAAAACCTAGCATGTCAGCTTTCTGTTCCTTTCGCCTTCCAATTGAACTCGCCGGGCATCGAGAGGATGCCCTGCCATTGGGCCGGTATGCCTGATTCGCGGAACGGCTGGATGGTGAGCTTGGGCGCTGGATACCAGGAGTCCAGTGCTTCCATCATGTCGTTCACGCTAACGTGAAGCTGGTAGGTGCCGGGCCGGAGCGGCAGCGCGGGGGCGACGAAGTCGATCTCGTACCGGCCCGGTGCCAGATTCAGCGTCTCGCCGCCGAAGTCCAGATTGCGCATGGCCCAGATGAGCGTCCCGTCTTCGGCATACATGATGAGGCCGAAGTTGGCGCGCGGCACG
>CALLZJ010000356.1 GCA_937858435.1 uncultured bacterium | reverse complement strand
GCGGTTCCGCCAGGGGCTGTCCTTGGCCAGGCCGCGGAAGAGGTTGGCCTCGCGCTCCTGGGCCGATTCGTTCACGGTCTCCACGGTCTGGAAGGGGAGCGCGACGCGGAGCGGCGCGGTCCGCTTGCCATCCTTGTCGTATTTGCCTTCCCAAATGAGTTCGGTCTTGGTGGGCATGGGGCGCTTTCCGTCGGGAGATGGACCTTCGGCCTATGAAAACAAATAGGCCGGCTGGGGGCAACTGAAAAATGTAATGATGTTCAGTAGTGGCCCGGGCGCTAGAGGATGAAGCGGCCGAGGTCTTCGCGTTTGAGCAGCGGTTCGAGCTTCTCGCGGACGAACTTGGCGTCGAGCTGCATTTTCCTGGGGCGATGCTCGGAGCCGGCGAAGCTGATGTCCTCGACGACCCGCTCGATGATCGTGTGGAGCCGGCGGGCACCGATGTTCTGCGTCGTGCGGTTCACCTCGCAGGCGATCTCGGCCATGGCGGCGATGGCACTGTCGCTGAAGCTCACGTTGAGGCCCTCGGTGGCCAACAGTTCGCTGGTCTGCTTGGTCAGGGCGTGCTGCGGCTCGGTGAGGATGCGGATGAAATCCTCCCGGTTCAGGTCGGAGAGCTCGACCCGCAGGGGGAAGCGGCCCTGGAACTCCGGCATCAGGTCGGCGGGCTTGGAGACGTGGAAAGCTCCGGCCGCGATGAAGAGCATGTGGTCGCTGCGGACCGGGCCATAGCGGGTCGAGGTGGTGGTGCCCTCGACGATCGGCAAGAGGTCGCGCTGGACGCCCTGCCGGGAGACGTCGGGGCCATGGCTGGCGGTCGGCCCGCAGAGCTTATCGACTTCGTCCAGGAAGATGATGCCATGGTTCTCGGCCAGTTCGATGGCCTTCTCGGCCACGACCTGCTTGTCGATGAGGGCGTCGGTCTCCTGTTCGAGGAGAATCTGGCGGGCTTCGCGGATCGGCACCTGGCGGACTTGGGCCTGCCGGGGGATGAGCTTCTCGAAGATGCTCTGGAAATCCTGGTCCATCTGATCCAGACCCATGCCGGAGAAGACATGGACGGGGACGGACTTCTGTTCGACGCTGAGTTCGACGAGTTTGTCGTCCAGTTCGCCGCTGACGAGCCGAGCCCGCATACGTTCCGGGGCGCGGCGCTGCGTGGCGGCCTCGGCGGAGCTGTCGTCTATGTCACAGCGGCTGGGCATGAGGAGGTCGAGGAGGCGGTCATTGACACGGTCCTGGGCCTTGGTCTCGACGAGCTTGCGCTGTTCGGATCGGACCATGCCCGCCGCGACTTCGACCAGATCGCGGATCATGCTGTCGACGTCGCGGCCATGGTAGCCGACTTCGGTGTATTTCGTGGCCTCGACCTTGATGAAGGGGGCGCCCATGAGGGACGCCAGCCGGCGGGCGATCTCGGTTTTGCCGACGCCGGTGGGGCCGATCATGATGATGTTCTTGGGCATGACGTCCTTGCGCAGGTCGGGGGGTAGCTGCGCGCGCCGCCAGCGGTTGCGGATGGCCACGGCGACGGCGCGCTTGGCCGCGGCCTGGCCGACGATGTGCTTGTCCAGTTCCGCGACGATCTCTTTGGGAGTGAGTTCCGTGGGCATCGGAGTCCGGGTCTTTGAGGGAAGCGATGAGGTGAGCCGCGGCGTCGGGCCCGAAGCGGGCCCGCTCGGCGGGGGCTACATCTCCTCGACGATGAGGGTCTGGTTGGTGTAGATGCAGAGTTCGCCGGCGATTTCGAGGCTGCGCTGGACAATTTCCCGGGCGGTCGACTTGGAGGCATGGCGGACGAGGGCCCGGGCCGCAGCCACGGCGAAGCCGCCGCCGGAGCCGATGCCGACGATGCCGTCACTGGGCTGGATGACCTCCCCCGTGCCGCTGACCAGGAGGATGTGCTCGCGATTGACGGCGACGAGCATGGCCTCGAGGCGGCGTAGGGCCCGGTCGGTGCGCCAGTCCTTGGCCAGTTCGACGGCGGCCCGGACGAGCCCGCCCTGGTGATCGCTGAGCTTGGCCTCGAACTTCTCCATGAGGGCGAAGGCATCCGCCGCGGCACCGGCGAAGCCGACCAGGACCTGGCCGTGGTGCAACTTGCGAATCTTATGGGCATCGGCCTTCATGACCTGATGGCCCAGCGTGACCTGCCCGTCGCCACCCACGGCCACCTTGCCGCGGTGCTGTACGGCCAGAATCGTCGTGGCATGAAACTGCTTGGAGCGCATGCGGGGCTTCCCCGGCACAAGAGTGGATGCCTGCTTTATGATACTTCGAAGTGGGCGAAAAGCACACGAAGCGCCGTCGGCTGGGGGCGAAGCGGCGTTTTGTGGCTTGGGCGGGGCTTGGTTCCGCGCCCTTGTCCACGCCAGAACTCGTAACTGACCTGGCGAGACGGCTTCTAGCGCTCCTAAGATACCCCCAGCGGAGCTTCCGGAGAGTTCAGACCACGGGGAGGCAGGGCCATGCACCGGGCACGTTGGCGGGCAGGGGGGTTGTTGGCGGCAGTGGGCGGGCTCGTCCTCTGTGGCATGGCGGCAGGTTTGGCGCCTGGCGATGGCGCTCTGCTCGAAGTCAAGGCGGCCGTGGAGAGCAAGATCGAGGCCGAACTGCCCAACCTGGTCGAGCTTTACAAGCATCTGCACGCCAACCCGGAACTGTCGTTCGAGGAAGTGAAGACGGCCGCGCGGATGGCCGCGGAGCTGCGCCAGGCAGGCTTCGAGGTGACGGAGAAGGTGGGCGGGCATGGCGTTGTGGCGGTGCTCAAGAACGGTGCTGGCCCCACGCTGATGCTGCGGACCGACCTGGACGCTCTGCCGATCGTCGAGGATACCGGATTGCCTTACGCCAGCCTGGTGCGGGTGCGCGATGCCGAGGGCAAGCAAGTGGGGGTGATGCACGCTTGTGGGCATGACATCCACATGACCTGCTGGGTGGGGACGGCCCGGGTGCTAGCGAGCCTGAGGGACCGCTGGCGGGGCACGCTGGTCATGATCGCCCAGCCGGCCGAGGAGCGCGGCGCTGGTGCCAAGGCCATGCTCGAGGACGGCCTGTTCTCCCGCTTCCCGAAGCCGGACTTTGCTCTGGCCCTGCACTGCGACGGAGCCACGCCGCACGGCCAGATCGGTTACACCGAGGGCCTGGCCCTGGCCAACGTCGACAGCGTGGACATCGTGGTCAAGGGCGTGGGCGGACATGGCTCCGCGCCCCATACGACGGTCGATCCGATCGTGATCGCCGCCCGGATCATCGTCGATCTACAGACCATCGTCAGCCGTGAAGTGGACCCCCTGGAAAGTGCCGTGGTCACCGTGGGCTCCATCCACGGCGGCAGCAAGCACAACATCATCCCTGCGGAAGTGAAGCTGCAGCTCACGGTGCGCACGTTCAAGGACAGCGTGCGTAAGCATGTCCTGGAGGCGATCGAGCGGATCGCCAAGTCGGCGGCGGCGGCGGCCCGCGCACCAGAGCCGGTGGTCGCGGCGATCCCAGGCGAGTTTACGCCAGCCACCTACAACGACCCGAAGCTGACGCAGCGCGTGGTCGGCGTGCTTAAGCCGGTGCTGGGTTCGGAGAACGTGAACACGATGCTGCCCCGCATGGGCGGCGAGGACTTCAGCCGTTATGGTCGGGCCGGCGTGCCGATCTTCATGTTCTGGCTGGGCACGGTGCCGCCGGAGAAGGTGGCCGAAGCCCGGCAACAAGGGCGTCCCATGCCGTCGCTGCACTCGGCCTTCTACGCCCCGGTGCCGGAGCCGAGCGTGCGGACCGGTGTGCTGAGCCTGGCGATGGCGGCTCTGGAGTTGCTCGATAAGCCTTGAACGGTAGGGGCCGAGGGTGCCGGAATTCTAGGTTTTTCCGGCACAATCGTCATTTTCATGGTTGACAGGCCTGAAGGTTGGCCCTAGTTTGATGGTCAATCGAGCGGATTTCCCACATTTCTCAAGGAGCTGCCATGGCAGAGAAGCCCGCCACGAAGACCGCCATCCTGAAGGGACTCGCCGACAAGACGGGGATGGCCAAGAAGGATGTCGCGACGTTCATGGATGCGCTGGGCGACATGATCCGCCATCATCTGGGCAAGAAGGGCCCGGGCGTGTTCACGATCCCAGGTCTCGTCAAACTGAAGACCGTGAAGAAGGCGGCGACCAAGGAGCGGCAGGGGCGCAACCCCAAGACGGGCGAGATGATCACGATCGCCGCCAAGCCCGCTCGCAAGGTGGTGAAGGCCTATCCGCTCAAGGTGCTCAAGGACTCGGTCCTGGGCAGCTAAGCACGAGCGCATCGGCCTGGCAGCTTCCCAGCAGCGGTGGAGGCCAGCGGCGTCTACCGCTTGCGGATTTCATGCTATGCCTTTCGACCCAAGCCGCCGGCCCAGGCCGGATCACGGCTTGGGTCGTTTTCGCTTTCCGCGGACGGCCTCGCTTTCCATATCCTAACGGCGTTCCGCGGTCTTTCTCACCGAGTCGCTGCCGTGGCAGCCATCCCATCTGCGTCCGAACTCGACGTCGAGGTTCAGGTGCCCTCGCCCTGGCCGGACCGGCGTTCATTCGTGCTGCTGGCGATTATTGTCGAGGGGGGACTGATCGTCCTCGCCCTGCTGCTGGGCTGGCTCCTCGATACGCCCCCCTTCGAGGCCTGGAAATGGAGCGGCTACGATGCCGCCCGGGCCTTGCTCTGGACCTTGCCCCTTTTCGCCCTGGTGCTGCTGGTCTATGCCTGGCCGACGGGACCGCTCCGTGCCCTGCACGAAACCTGTGAGCAGGTGCTCCGTCCGCTCCTACGCCCCCTGCACACCTATGACGTCTTCCTGCTGGCGTTGCTGGCGGGGGTCGGCGAGGAGATGTTCTTTCGCGGCGTGCTCCAGGTCTGGCTGGTTGAGCAACTCGGTGCCTGGCCGGGCATCCTGCTGGTGAGCTTGCTCTTTGGGCTCTCCCATCCGGCCAGCGTCACGTACGTTTTTTCAGCCGCTCTGATCAGCGTCTACCTGGGCTGGCTGTTTCACTTGACGGACAATCTCTTGGTCGTGATCCTGATCCACGGGGTCTACGACTGGGTCGTGATGATGTACCTGCGGAGCGGCGGGCTTGGGCCTGCCGTTCCGGCCGAAGGAAAGGCCGCCTGATGCGCCGCGTCGGTCGCGTGCTCCAATTTGCCGGGCTCGTCATCGTTCCCATCGCCATTGCAGGGAATCTGGCGGAGATCGCCGACGCCCGGACGGCCCTGACGCTCAAGGAGTCGCTCCTTTTGTCCGGGCTGGGCATGTCCTGCTTTCTCTTCGGCTGGCTCCTGCAGCAATGGAGTGGCAGCAGTTCCTAGCCGGGCGTCAGTGAAGCAACACGCTTCCCGAAACTCTGCCGAACGGTCCGTCCATCCGCTTTGTTCTCATGCCGAGGGTGCAACATGTCCAGCGCCGGATTCCAACCGTCCCGTCGGGGGTTCGTGGCCGCTTCGGCGGCGGCCATCGGAGTGTGTGCCCAGGGCGTGACGGCGGCAACGTCCCAAGCCGACGATCAGCCCGGAGCCAAGCCCGGGCGCACGCCCCATACCCGCTTCGCCGTCAACCTCGAGATTTGGTGGCGGTCGCTGCCGCTCCTGCAGCGCGTGGAGAAAGTGGCCGAGTATGGCTACCCGGCAGTCGAGTTCTGGCCCTTCGAGAACAAGGACATTCCCGCCCTGGCCAAGGCTTGCGCGCAGCACCAGATCGAGGTTGCCCAATTCACGGGCTGGGGCTTCACGCCACATCTCAACGATCCCAAGAACCACGATGCCTTCGTCAAGAAAATCACGGAGGCGTGCCAGGTCGCCCATCAATTGCAATGCCGGCGTCTGTGCATCGTGGGTGGCAACGTCACCAAGGGGCTGACGACCGAACAGATGCACGCCAACATTGCCGAGGGGTTGAAGCGCGCCGCCGACGTCGCCGAGAAGGAGAAAGTGACGCTGATTCTCGAGCCGATGAACGGCCGCAAGGATCACCCCGGTCATTCGCTCTACGGCTCGGAGGCGGGGGTACGGATCACGCGGCAGGTTGGCAGCCAGTACGTGAAGGTGCTCTTCGACCTGTACCACAATCAGTTGGCGGAGGGGGACCTGTGCGGCCACCTGCGGGAAGGCTATGACCAACTCGGCTACGTGCAGATCGCCGACACGCCGGGCCGCAAGGAGCCTGGAACAGGTGAGATCTTCTACCCCCGCGTGCTGCGGGAGCTGTATGAACTGGGCTACCGCGGGCCGGTGGGTCTCGAACTGTGGTGCTCCAAGGACGAAGCGACTGCTGCCGCCGCCGTGGCCCGCGCGGACGTTTGGTAGCTGGTCTAGCCGCGCTCGGGACGAAACTCCGGACACTGGCCCGTTCGCAGTGCCTCGGAGAAGTGCCGCCGGCACATCGAGACGTAGCGTTCGTTGCCGCCGATCTCGACCTGGGCGCCGGAGCGTTCGACGCGTCCGGCGGCCGTGATCCGCACGACCATGGTGGCCTTGCGCCCACAACCGCAGATGGTCTTGAGTTCAGAGAGGGTATCGGCCCAGGCCAGGAGAGCCGCGCTTCCTTCGAAGAGTTCGCCCCGAAAGTCGGTTCGCAGGCCGTAGCACATCACCGGGATGTCGGCTTCGTCCACGAGCCGGGCCAACTGCCGGACCTGAGCCTTGGTCAGGAACTGGGCTTCATCGATGAGAATGCAGTCCAAGACAGCTCCGGCACAATGTTCCCAGAAGTCCGTCTGAGCCTCGAAGTGCTGGGCCTGGGTGTCGATGCCGATGCGGGAGGCGATGCGGCCGCCGGCTCGGTCGTCGAGCTTGGCGGTGAAGAGCAGCGTTTTCATGCCGCGCTCGGCGTAGTTGTGCGCGGCCTGGAGCAAGGCGGTCGACTTGCCCGCGTTCATCGTCGAGTAGTAAAAGTAGAGTTTGGCCATGACGACCCATCTTCCTGAAGCGGCGCCGAGTCGGTGACGGTTGTCTTATGGGAACCGCGGATGCCGCCGCGACTGTTCATCTGTACAAAAGCCAAGCCCCGCTGATTCGTTCCCGTGAGTGCTTACCATGTCCTTGTTCCAGCTTGAGGCTCCTTTTCAGCCGGCCGGCGATCAGCCGCGGGCCATCGCGCAATTGGTGGCGGCTTTTCAGAAGGGCCAAAACGTGCAGACCTTGCTCGGAGTCACCGGCTCGGGCAAGACCTTTACCATGGCCAACCTGATTGCCGCCCTGGGTAAGCCCACGCTGGTGCTGTCCCACAATAAGACCTTGGCCGCGCAGCTCTTTGGTGAGTTCAAGGACTTCTTTCCGCACAACGCCGTTCGCTACTTCGTCAGTTACTACGACTACTATCAGCCCGAAGCCTACATCCCCCAGCGCGACATCTACATCGAAAAGGATGCCTCCATCAACGACGACATCGACCGGCTGCGCCTGGCGGCCACGAGCGCCCTGGTCAGCCGACCCGATGTGATCATCGTGGCCAGCGTGTCGTGTATCTACGGCTTGGGTTCGCCGAGCGACTACAAGCGGATGATGGTCTCGTTCATGAAGGGGCAGACCATCGAGCGCGATGACGTGCTCCTGCGGCTGGTTGACATCCTCTACGAACGGAACGATACGGCCTTCGCCCGGGGCAAGTTTCGTGTCCGGGGCGACGTCCTGGAAGTCTGGCCAGCTTACGAGGAAGTGGCCTTCCGCATTGAGCTCTTCGGCGATGAGGTCGATAAGCTCGCCGTCATCAATCCGCTCACCGGCGAGGTGCTCAAGACGCTCGACGAGATGTACATCTATCCCGCCAAGCACTTCGTGACCCCCGAGGAGAAGATTCGCCAGGCCGTGGACGGAATTCGCGCGGAACTTGCCGCCCGTCTCCAAGTTTTCCAGGAACAAGGCAAGCTGCTCGAAGCCCAGCGGCTGGGTGCCCGGACACGCTTCGACCTTGAGATGCTGGTTGAAGTGGGCCATTGCCCTGGCATCGAGAACTACTCGCGCCATCTCAGTGGCCGCAAGGCGGGAGAGGCGCCCGATACCCTGCTCAACTTCTTCCCGGACGATTTCCTTATGATCGTGGATGAAAGCCACGTCACGGTGCCGCAGATTCGGGCCATGTTTGGCGGGGACCATAGTCGCAAGCTCACGCTGGTTGAGCACGGCTTCCGCTTGCCGAGCGCCCTCGACAATCGCCCACTGCGCTTCGACGAATGGGAACGCTTCGCCCAGCGGCTGCTCTTCGTGTCGGCGACGCCTGGGCCCTACGAACTCGAACGCTGTGGCGGCGAGATCGTCGAGCAGATCATTCGCCCGACGGGGCTCGTGGACCCGGTCCTCACGGTGCGGCCGGCCCCAGGCCAAGTGAAGGACCTCATTGTGGAGATCAAGAAGCGCGCGGAGTGCGACGAGCGCGTACTCGTCACGACCTTGACCAAGCGATTGGCCGAGGACCTCAGCAATTACTTCCGCGAAGCCGGCCTAAGGTGCAAGTGGCTCCACTCAGAACTTGATGCCATCGAGCGCTGGCAGATTCTGCGGGAACTGCGGCAAGGCGCGTTTGACGTGCTGGTGGGCGTGAACCTGCTGCGGGAGGGGCTCGACCTGCCTGAAGTGTCGCTGGTGGCCATCCTCGACGCGGACAAGGAAGGCTTCCTGCGTAGCACCACGTCGCTGATCCAGACCATTGGCCGAGCGGCCCGGAACGTCAACGCCGAGGTGATCTTGTATGCCGACAAGATGACTAATTCGCTGCAATTGGCGATCGATGAGACGGCCCGGCGGCGGGCCGCGCAGGAGCAGTACAACGCCGAGCATGGCATCACCCCCGAGACGATTCGCAAGGCCATCCGGGGTTCGATCGAAGAGGAGGTCGCGGCTCGCACGCTCTCCGAGGGAGTGGCGGCGGGCTCGACCGACGAGCAGGCCGTCGTCACTCAGGAAGTGCTTGAAGCCCTGCATGCCGAGATGCTCGAGGCCGCGGAGAATCTGGATTTCGAGAAGGCTGCTCAACTTCGCGACCGCATTGCCGTGCTGAAGGGGGAGAAGGTCGCTCCCACACAGGTCAAAAAGCCGCGGCGGGGACGGGGTCGCGGCCAATATCGGCGTTAGCCCTAACCTCCACGGGAACGAAACCTACCGGGGCCTAACTGGGTAAGGGGAGAGACTGTGCGTGTGGCAAGCCGGTAGGGAGATTCCTTGGAGCCAAGCACATGGCGAACCCGGTCTTAACGACCGCCTCCATCGAGAAGCAGTACGAATCGGTCCAGGCAGTGGACGGCATCTCGTTCACTGTCCAGCCCGGTGAGATCTTTGCCTTGCTCGGTCCCAATGGAGCTGGCAAAACAACGGTCGTCCGCATGCTGATGGGGATCATTCGGCCCGATGCCGGCACGATTTCCTACTGCCTCGGCGGACAGGAGCCGGCCGCACCCCGCCCGAGCGAACTGGGCTACCTGCCCGAGGACCGCGGGCTCTACCGGGACATCCCCGTCGAGCGCACGCTGATCTACTTCGGCCGGCTGCGTGGCATGAGCCAGGCTGCGGCCCGGTCGGCCGCGCGGGAGTGGCTCGAACGGCTTGGCCTCGCCGATCGCATGGCGGACAAGCTCGACACGCTTTCCAAGGGCAACCAGCAGAAGGTGCAGTTCATTTCGTCCATTCTGCATCGGCCGGCCTTCGCCGTGCTGGATGAGCCTTTCTCCGGTCTCGACCCCTTGAATCAGGACCTCTTCCTGGACTTGCTCCGCGACCTGCGCAACGGCGGCATGACGATTCTTCTGTCGGCTCATCAAATGGCCCTGGTCGAACGGCTGGCCGACCGTGTCTTGCTCATGAACCGGGGCCGCGAAGTCTTGCAAGGGACATTGCCCGAACTGCGTCGCGCGGTGCAGGCGGGCACGCGCCTGCGGTTCCAGGTGCCACCTGGATTCGCAGTCGAGGACGTCCGCGTCACCGGGCTCTCCGACATCGAGGTGTCGGCCGACGGCTTTGGCGGCCAGGTCGATGACGGCGTGGCCCTCAACGACGTGCTTCGTCAGGTCGCAGCCCAATTCGACATTTACGGCGTCCACTCGGAGCAACTCACGCTCCACGACATCTACATCCGCGCCTTGGGCGACAAGCCTCCTGCAAACGGGACTGAGATCGGAGGGCCGGCCGCATGAGCCAGACGCTGTGGGCCATTGCCGTTTGGGAGCTGCGGCGCTTCTTCAAGCTCCGCGATCAGGTGATCGGCTTCGTCCTGCTGGTCGTGGTGGGCGGCGGTGTGGCCGGACTCATGACGTTCCTGGGCAACCGGGGCTCGAGCACGTTCTCCGCAGGGGTGAGTATTGCGTTCTTGCCGCCACTCCCGCAACTTGATGCCCAGCTCGCCGCGGTGACGACGATCAAAGTCGTGCCGACGGGCGGCGCGAGTGAGGCTGAGCTACGGGCCAAGGTCGTGGCGGGGGAACTGGATGGCATCGTTCAAGCTGGCGCTGACGGACCCGTGCGCATCGTGACCAAGGTGCCACATCCCTGGTGGCAGCACACCATCGCCACCCTTATCACGCAGCAAAGACAACAGCAGCAACTGCAGAGTAAGGGCTGGTCCGAGATCGATGCCATGGCCTTCATCCAGGCTGTTCCCATTCAAGTCGAGGTGATCGGCAAGAAGCCAATGGCCGATGGGCTCGATCTTGTCCCGACTGGTGTATCTGGCGCGCTCCCAACCCCGGCGGTTCCGGTCGCGGTTCCTTCCGAGCTGGCTCAAGACCAGCCAGCCAGCACTCTAGCGGCAGGGGAGGCTAGCCCCCCGGCGCAAGAACGCGGAGGTCAGAAGACGGACCTCGCCAAGCAAAGCGAGAAGGAAGCGAGCGCCGCCGGCGCGAGCCTGATGGTGGGACTTATGCTCTACGCCGTCTTCATCAGCCTCAGTTTCGTCTTCATCGGCGTGACGGGTGAGAAGCGGGATCGCGTGACCGAGCAGGTCGTGGCCGCGGTCTCGCCACAGACCTGGATCGACGGCAAGCTCATCGGGCTGACCTTGGCTTCGGTCGGCAGCACTCTCGTATTCGCCCTGGGCATGCTGGTCATTTATCTGGGCTTCAAGTACTTCAAGGGTGAGTTTGCCTTACCGCAACTTGGCCTGGGGCCCATGGAGGTCGGTCTGTTCCTCGTGTCGGCCTTGCTCGGCCTGGTCATGTGGAGTTGCTTCTTCGCGGCGGTCGCGGCGACGATCAACGACCCCAACACTTCGGCTCGGTCGGGTATCCTTTTTCTCGCCTTGATCCCTGTCTTCATCGTCTGGACGGTCGTCGATCGACCGGACGACACGGCGATGCAGGTGATGATGCTCGTGCCCCTTACGGCACCGGCGGCGCTGCCAGCCCGCTACGTGGCGGGTCAGCCTCACGCTTGGGAGATTGTGGTCAGCCTTGTCCTGCTGATGGCCACGATCCTGCTCCTGCGGCGTCTGGCGGGCAAAATCTTCGCTCTGGGCATTCTCATGCACGGCAAAGAACCGTCCCTACGCGAGATGTGGCGCTGGGTGCGTGAGGCCTAGGAGCCCACGAGACATGGCGTCCCGACCGGTCCGTGCTTGGCATCAGGGGCCGGCTATTGCCGGAGCGGCACGTTAAGCAGGGCGGCGACGGCGTCGAAGGCCGGTTCGAGCCATTCGGGATGGGAATCCCAGGCCCGATGCAGGTCAATGAGGGCCTTGTCGAGCGTGATGAGCCAGAGCAGGGCCTCGTAGGTTTCTTGATCGGCGGGCAGCAGACCTTTCTGGTCGAGATGGTCGAAGTATCCCGAGAGGAAGGCGCCGGTGACGTGATCCTGCCAGGCTCGGACCCAGGGCGTGAGCCGGGCGCGATCTTCCTTGGTCTCTAGCTTCATCAGATGGCGGGAGGCGGCGTGGTCGAACGAGCGGACCATGCCGGCCACGTCCTTTAGGGGCGACTGCTTGCGGCGGCGCTCGGTGATCGACCGCTCGGGCTCACCTTCGAAGTCGATAATGACGAAGTCGTTTCGCCGGCTCAGGATCTGCCCGAGGTCGTAGTCGCCATGGCAGCGGATCTTTTTGCCGAGGTCGGTGTCGGCCATGAGCTGGCCGAGACGCTGGCGAAACGCGCTCTGGGCTGTATCGGTCCGCCACAGGTCGGCGGCACGACCGGCGCGGTTGACAATGCTGGTAACGATCTCGGCCACGTCCTCGGCGGCGAGTGGCTCGGGACGAAAGGCGGGGGACATCGCCTCCGCGCCGAAGGCCTGGTGCAGTTCGGCTGTTCGCTGCCCGAGCAGGCTCACCCAGAGCGACAGCTTGGCGACTTCGGCCTGGATCGTCTCGGCCGACGGGTCCAAGTCGGCTGCCTTGGCCGGCTCCATCAATCGCTCGAGGTCCTGGGCGGCAAGCTGCTCAGCGGTGAAATCGTGCGGCTCGTAACCGTGCAGAATGGCGACCGTCGTCTCCACGCCCAGGCACTGATAGCTGATGGCACCGGCCAGGGCCGGCATGCACGCAAAGTGGGTCTTCTCCGAGAGGAACTGAGCGATCTCATAGTCAGGGTTCAGACCCGGCTCGAGCCGGCTGAAGAGCTTGAGCATGACTCGCCCCTCGCCGCGCTGGCTGTATTGCACGAAGCGATTGGCGTGGTAGGTGCCGCGTTCGACGGTGAGAGGCTCGGTGCTCTTGCCGCGGATCGCTTGGAGAGCGGGGCTGGGCTGGACGACGATCTGCCCGAGGCCGGCCGGCAGCGGCACCTTGAGCTTCATCATGTCGAGAAGAAACTGGCATGCGGAGTCGTCGGCGACGGCATCATAGACCACGGCGGGGCCCGCCATGGTGTGAGTGCGAGGCATAATGACCGCTTCGGGCGGCACTTTTAGCGGACGGTCGCCCAGGACCAGTCCGAGCGGCATCAGGTAGAACTCGGCGGGGCCGTCGCCAAAGGCGCAGTGAAGAAAGACCAGCGCGAGGCCTGCGGGAGGCGAGCGGAGCCAAGCCACGTCTGCCAGGCGTAGTTGCTGGAGCGCACGTGTCCGGCCCAAGAACCAGCGCTGGCGCAGCAAGTAGCCCGTCAGATTGCTCGCAATATCGTCCCAGAGGTAATGGAGTATGGTCATCGTGTCCTCACGCGCCGAGCTTCACCCTCGATCATCTTAATAAATCACAGCCGCGTTAGATGAAGGAAATGTGGAGATTGGGAAGGAACACCGCTAACGGGCCGTCGGGAAGCCAGCTTGCCGTAGCGTCCATTCGCGCTCGGCCAGTTCCAGGTCGGCCTCGACCATCATCTTTACCAACTCTTGGAAGTCAACCTTCGGCTTCCAACCGAGTCGGGTGTGGGCCTTGGTGGCGTCTCCCAGCAAGAGATCAACTTCCGCGGGTCGCAGGTAACGTGCATCGAACTTCACGAAATCCTGCCAGTCGAGGCCGACGTGGGCAAAGGCTCGGGTGCAGAACTCGCGGACGGAGTAGGTCTCACCCGTGGCCACGACGTAATCGTCCGGCTCGGGCTGCTGCAGCATCAGCCACATGGCCTCGACATAGTCCCCCGCGAAGCCCCAATCGCGCTGGGCGTCGAGATTGCCCAGGAAGAGGGCCTCTTGCAGGCCTTTCTTGATGCGTCCGACCGCGCGGGTGATCTTGCGCGTGACAAACGTCTCGCCTCGCCGGGGGCTTTCGTGATTGAAGAGGATACCGCACGACGCCTTCAGCCCGTAACTCTCCCGGTAGTTGATCGTCAGCCAGTGGGCGAAGACCTTGGCGGCAGCGTAGGGCGAACGGGGATAGAAAGGCGTCGACTCGCGCTGCGGAGTTTCCACGACCTTGCCGTACATCTCCGAGCTGGAAGCCTGGTAGAAGCGCACCTCTTGGCCGGAGGTTTCCTGATATTCGCGCACGGCCTCCAGCAGTTTGAGCGTGCCCACGCCGGTGACGTCGGCGGTGAAGACTGGCTGATCGAAACTGACCCGGACGTGGCTCTGGGCCGCGAGGTTGTAGATTTCAGTGGGCTGCACCTTGCGTAGCACCCGAGCGAGGCTATTGCCGTCGGCCAGGTCGGCGTAGTGCAAGTACAACGGCACGCCGCGCTCGTGCGGGTCGTGGTAAAGATGCTCCAGCCGCTCCGTGTTGAAGCTGCTGCTTCGGCGGATGATGCCGTGAACCTCATACCCTTTGGCCAGAAGCAACTCCGCCAGGTAGGAGCCATCTTGGCCAGTCACGCCGGTGATGAGGGCCTTTGCGTTAGCCATGCAGACTCTCGAAAGGAGGGGGCGACGTCAACGCCGCCGATGCCGATCAGGGATTGTGTTACGCCTGCCCCCAAAGCCGACAAGGACGGAAATGGGCACCGAAGTCGAGGCCGCCCATGAGCGGCCCCATTCTTCGGACCGATCGGTCCCGGGCCACCCAAGGGACCGCCTCAGTCAGGCCGGGGCGGCTGGCGGCACGAACATCTCCGGCCGGGCCCGCCACAGGGCGGCAAGGACGACGACAGTGAACAGACCCTCGATGACCGCCAGCGGCAGATGGCCAACGAAGACGACCATGCCGACTCCCGTCAGTTCGCCGGCCGCCATGCCCCCCAGCGCCAGGGCTGCCAGATAGCCGCTCGCCGTCAGGAGGACGGCACCGCTACCCAGGACAAAGCCGCCGACCGCCCGTAGCCATGGCCGACGCCACCACCCGTGGCGCCGTCCCAGGGCAAAGCCCAGTGCCGCGAGCCAGGCGGGTAGCACCATAACCACGCCATTGACCCCGAGCACGGCCAGGCCACCGTGCTGGAATAGGATGGCCTGGAGCAAGAGGGCCAATGGGATGGCGACCGCCGCACGTCTGCCCACCAGCACGCCGACGAGCCCATTGAGTAGCAAGTGGACACTGCCGCCGGGAACGTGAATGCGAATGAGCGAAGCCACCAGGAAGGCCGCCGCCATGACCGCCAAGCGGGGAATCTCATCGTCACGGAGGCGCCACCCACCCAAGATCACCATGACTAAGAGGATCGCGCCTCCGACCGCGCAGGCCGGCAACGACAGAATCCCATCAGACAGGTGAACGGCGAGCAGGGCATTCATGACGAAGCTGGAAACACCTCGCGAAAGGCCGTCAAAACCTCACCCAGGAGCTTCTTGAGTTCGCGCGGTTTGATCTCATCCGCAGTTCGAAACCGCAGCCAGAGGGTATCCCAGCCGGGCTTGTCCGTCTCCAGATCGTGAGCAGAGCCGAACGGTTCGATCCGAGCCAGATTGAGCTGCCCTTTGCGCGTCAGGAACTGGCAACGTAGCGCATCAGGCTCTTTGGTCCACCAGCGGGCCCAGATCTTCCCGCAACCACTGGGCTTGAGGGAGATGCAGTCCCGAACGGTCCAGTTCACTGCCAAGGAGGGATCGAGGCCCTGGACCATTTCAAGCAGCGAATCCAAAATCGGCCTGGGCCAGCGAATCGTGGCTCGCGGCGGAAAGCCCTTGTCGGAGCGATGCCAACTCTTGCCGTCGATCCGCCAGGGCATCAGGCTCTCGATGTCGGTGGCGAGTCGAGTCAGATTCTTCTCGAAGGCGACGATGGCTTCCTGGAGGAAGGTCTTGAACGCCGGCGTGGTGACTTCCTCTTCGCGGAAGATGCCGAGTTCCACGCTTTGCCAAGGGCCCTTCTGAGCCTTCACGCGCACGCGGACGGCATCGCTCACCACGCCATACTCGCGCACGTCGCTGAGCTTGGGCAGCTTGAGTCGGGCCGCCAACTTGCTCTCTTCGAAGGTCCGCTTGGCCACGCGGAAGGTCAACCACAAGAGCTTGGGGTCTTGCGTTGAAGCGTGCAGAAACCAGCCATGACTCTTGATCTTGGCAGCAACTTCCACCGTGGTCCGGTGATTCCAGTTGGGGGTGCTGAACTTGCTCGTCTTTTCCAGTGCACCGATTACGGTACGCAAGGCGGCGCCGTCCCACCGGAACTCATTGGCTTCCGGGGACTTCTGGGAGTGGGTGTGCCAGGCGACGCCGTCGTTCTCCCAGGGCAAGAGCGCGCTGTCGAGCTGGTCGTCAATGTCCGGAGCGGCGCGCGTGGCCGGGGCAGCCTGTTCGATCTCTGCTTTAGCTGCCTTCTTGGGATCGAACCTGGTTCGTTGAACATGTGGGCCGGCAGCCAGCACTTCCTTGAGAACCCGAGCCGTGTGCGAGGAGCCGAGGGCAGTTGCCACAACCTCCTCCGGCGTGCCCGCTGCCACAACTCTGCCGCCCTCCGTACCCGCTTCCGGCCCCATGTCGATCAACCAATCGGCCGACTTGATCACATCCAAGTTGTGCTCGACGACGATGACAGTGTTGCCCAGATCGGCCAGGCGATGCAGAACTTCCAGCAGCTTGCGGATGTCGTCGAAGTGCAGACCCGTGGTCGGCTCGTCGAGGATGTAGACCGTCCGGCCGGTGTTGGGTCGACCCAACTCCGCGGCCAACTTGACGCGCTGGGCCTCGCCGCCGGACAAAGTCGGGGCCGCTTGCCCGAGAGCGAGATAACCCAGGCCCACGTCGTCCAAGGTCTGCAGGATGCGGCGTAGCCGGGGCTGCTGGGCGAAGAGGGCGAGCGCCTGGCGGACGGGGAGCCGCAAGACGTCGGCGATGCTCTGTCCCTTGAACTTCACGTCCAGCGTGGCGGCGGCGTAGCGCGTCCCCTGGCATTCCTCGCAGTCAATCCAGACGTCGGGCAAGAAGTGCATTTCGATGAGCTTCTGGCCCAGACCCTGACAGGCCGTGCAGCGACCGCCCCCCACGTTGAAACTGAACCGCCGGGCCGTGTAGCCGCGCACCCGGGAATCAGGCAACTGGGCGAAGAGATGCCGGATCAGATCGAATGCCCCACAGGCGGTGGCGGGATTGGACATGGGCGAGCTGCCCAGCGGCTGCTGGTCGACGTTGATGACCTTGTCCACCTGGGGCAGACCGTCAAACCCGTCGAAGATGCCGGGCTGGGTGCGTGCGCGATGAAGCCGGCGAGCCAGACCGTTGAACAGACAGTCGTTGACCAGGGAACTCTTCCCCGAGCCGCTCACACCGGTGACGGCAATCAGGCATCCCAGCGGAAAGGCCACCGTGACGTTCTGCAGGTTGTTCTGTCGGGCACCACGGAGGATGAGTTGACGGGCCGGATCGACTGACCGACGATTCAAGGGGATGGTGATGCTCTGGCGCCCCACGAGATAGGCGCCGGTCAAGGACTCCGTGGCTCCGCGCACCTGGGCTGGCGTCCCTTGAGCGACGACGGCGCCGCCCTCCGCGCCAGCCCCGGGGCCGAAGTCCAAGAGGCAGTCCGCGGCTTCGATCACCTCGCGATCATGCTCCACGAGCAGCAGCGTGTTGCCCAGATCGCGGAGCTGGCACAGGGCGGCGAGCAGGCGGCGATTGTCCCGGGGATGGAGGCCGATCGTGGGCTCATCGAGAACGTAGAGGACGCCCGTCAGCCCCGAACCGATCTGGCTGGCGAGCCGGATTCGCTGCGCCTCGCCGCCGGAAAGCGTGGGGGCGGAACGATTGAGCGTCAGGTAGTCCAGCCCCACGTCGACCAGGAACTGGAGCCGATGCTCGATCTCGCGGAGCAGTTCGCCGGCCAACTTGCGATCGTCCGCCGTGAGTTTCAGCTTGCGGAAGAAGGTCAGGGCATCGCACAGCGGCAGCTCGCCGATCTCGCCGAGCGTTCGATTCTGGAATCGGACGGCGGCGGCATCGTCCCGCAGCCGCGATCCTTGGCAGTCGGCACAAGGCACCTCGCTGACCAGTTCGTCAAACTTGTGCCGGTAGTGATGGCTAACCCGCATCGCTTCGTCCAGCGTCGGCAGAATGCCCTTGTACTGGAAGCGAACGCTCATGCCAGGCTCAGCGGCCGCGGGTAGGTCGAGCCAGTCGCTGCAACCGTGGAGCAGTGCCTGCCGCTGGGCGGGGCGGAGCTTTCCGAAGGGGACTTCCGTGGCGATGCCGAGGTGCCGGGCCAGGCGCTGGGCAAAGGGGGCGAAGCCAGGGTCATCGAGCGGCGGCCAGGCGGCTAGTGCCCCGTCTGCCAAACTGAGGTGGGTGCCACGCATGAGTAAAGCCGGGTTGGCACCCAACTGCGTCCCCAGACCTTCACAAGTGGGGCACCACCCGAGCGGACTATTGAAGCTGAAATGGTGCGGGGCCAGGGGTTCGAAGCTGCGGCCGCACTCGTCACAGGAGAGATGCTGGCTGAAGCGCTCCGTGGGCCACTTCGGCTCTGGCACCTCATCCTGCACCTGGGCAACGCGAATCACGCCCCGTCCAAAGTCAAGCGCTGCCTCAATCGCCTCCGCCACTCGGCTCCGACTGCCGGACCGCACGACTATGCGATCGACGAGCACTTCGATCTCATGCCGGCGCCGCCGGTCGATGATGGGCGGCTGATCCAGGGAATGGGTCGTGCCGTCGACGCGTACCCGCAGGAAGCCGGCCCGGCGGACATCTTCCCACAAGGTCTCGTAGGATTCCTGCCCCTTGCGCTCCAGGGGGGCGAGCACGTAGAGTTTCGCGCCCTCGGGCAGCGACATGACCTTGTCAATGATCTCGTCGGCCGTCTGGGTGCCCACCGCCACGCCGCACCGGGGGCACCACTGATGGCCCAGCCGGGCGAAGAGGATGCGAAGGTAATCGTGAATCTCAGTCACCGTACCGACCGTGGAGCGCGGGGATTTGCTCGTGGTCTTTTGCTCGATGCAGATGGCGGGCGACAGTCCATGGACCTGTTCCACCTTCGGTTTCTGCACCTGACCCAGGAACTGCCGCGCGTAGGAGGAGAGCGATTCGACATAGCGCCGCTGTCCTTCGGCGAAAACCGTGTCGATGGCGAAGCTGGACTTGCCCGAGCCGCTTGGTCCCGCACAGACCGTCATCGCCTCTCGGGGGAAGGCGATCGTCACGTCCTTGAGGTTGTGCTGGCGGGCGCCCCGAACTTCAACCGCTGTCAGGGGTTTCCATGCGGGGGCGCCCTTGGTCCAACGCGCGGCTGCGGGCTTCACCGCCCGGGCCCGCCGCTTCGCGCTCCGTTCAAGCACGGGTCGGAGCGCAGTCCCTGTGTAAGATGCGTCGCAGTCCGCAACGGCTTCGGGGGGACCGGCCGCGACCACGCGACCTCCCGCTGATCCACCTTCGGGGCCCAAGTCGATCACCCAGTCAGCGGTCTTGATCACGTCGAGATTGTGCTCAATGACGATGACGGTATGGCCCTGCTTGACAAAGCCGTGCAGCACCTCCAGCAGCCGCCGAATATCGGCAAAGTGGAGCCCGGTGGTGGGTTCGTCCAGAATGTACAGGGTGTGGCCGCGCTGCGGATGGCAGAGTTCGCGAGCCAGCTTGATGCGCTGCGCTTCGCCGCCCGAGAGCGTCGGCGAGGGTTGGCCCAACTTCAGGTAATCGAGGCCGACGTCGTGCAGCGTCTGCAACATCGCCCGGATGCGTGGAATTTCGCTGAAGTGTTCGAGCGCTTCCTGCACGTCCATTTCGAGCACTTCGTGGACGCTCTTTTCCTTGAAGCGTACCTGGAGCGTCTCGCGGTTGAAGCGGCGCGATTCGCACACGGGGCAGGGGACCCAGACGTCGGCCAGGAAGTCCATCTCCATTCGCGTCGAACCATTGCCCGAGCAGGCCTCGCAGCGCCCGCCCGGCACGTTGAAGCTGAAGCGGCCCGGAGCATAGCCGCGAATCTTGGCCTGGGGCAGCCGGCTGAAGAGAGTGCGGATCTCGTCGAACAGCTTGATGTAGGTCGCCGGGTTGGAGCGCGGCGTACGGCCAATCGGGGCCTGATCGATGGCGATCACCTTGTCGACATGCTGGACGCCGACCAGGCGCTTGTGGGCTCCCGGGCCGGACTGAAGCTTGCCGTTCTCCGCCTCCTCGTCTTCCGTGGCAGCTTCCTTCTTCCCCGAGGGACGGAGTTGCTGCTTGAGAGCCGCGAGCAGCACATCATTCACCAGAGAGCTCTTGCCCGAACCGCTCACCCCCGTGACGGCGATAAAGGTGCCCAGCGGAAAGGCCACGTCGAGGTTCTGCAAGTTGTTGTGCGTGGCACCGACAACCCGAATCTCCTTGCCCCGCGCCGGCGTCCGCCGGGCACTCGGAACGGCGATGCGTTCCCGACCGCTCAGGAAGCGGGCCGTCAAGCTACGATCGTTCTTCAGAATCTCGGGTAGTCGCCCGGCCGCGACGACCTCTCCGCCACGCACGCCGGGCCCTGGGCCGAAGTCGACGACGAAGTCGGCAGCGGCCATCGTCTCTTCATCGTGCTCCACCACGATGACCGTGTTGCCCAGATCGCGCAGCCGCTCGAGGGAGCGCAAGAGGCGGGCATTGTCTCGGGGATGCAGGCCGATGCTCGGCTCATCGAGGATGTACATCACACCGACCAGACCGCAGCCGATCTGACTCGCCAGGCGGATACGCTGGGCCTCGCCGCCTGACAGCGTGGGGGCGGTGCGGTCCAGGCTCAGGTAGTCGAGGCCAACGTCGAGAAGGAACTGCAGCCGACCGCGAATCTCTTTGAGCAGCTCACTGGCAATGTGCCGCTGCACCGGCGACAGGGCGGTTTCGAGAGGCCCCTCGGGAGCAAACCAGGCGTGCATGAAACCAATGGGCCAGCCTTCAAGCGTTACCAGCGTCTGGCCCGCCAGCCGCACTGCCCGGGCCTGGGCATTGAGCCGTTGCCCATCACACAGCGGGCAGAGCTGGGTCCGCATGTACTTTTCCAACTGCAGCCGTCGCGGACCAGCCGTCACCTTCTTGAAGCTGCTGACGAGCTGGGGAACGATCCCTTCCCACGGGGCGGCATGACGCCAGTAGCCCCCCCGAGTGCGGTAGGAGTAGATGATCTCCTGCGTGCCGCTGCCGTAGAGCAAGACGTCGCGCTGGGCCTTGGTCAGGCGTTTCCAAGGGGCGCGGAGGTCGATGCCGTAAGCCTGGGCCACACCGTCGAAGATATGCCGTCGCCACTTGCCCATGGCCGACCAGCGTCCCACCGTGGCCACGGCGCCTTCCGCGAAGCTGAGGCTGGGATCGGGTATGAGCAGATCGGGAGCGAAGCTGACGCGCTGCCCCAGTCCGTCGCATTCCAGGCACATCCCTTGAGGCGAGTTGAAGCTGAAGAGTTGCGGCGAGGGCGGCTCGAAGCTGTCTCCGCATTTCGTGCAAGCATAGTGGGCCGAGAAGAGTTGCTCCGACCATTGATCGGGGCCCGTCTCAATCAGTGCGATGAGATCGCCGCCGGATAGCCTAAGCGCTTGTTCGATCGCTTCGTCGAGCCGGACACGTCCCTTGTCCTCGATCTGAACGCGATCGACGACAATCTCGATGCTGTGCTTGAGTTGCCGTTCGAGCTTCAGGTCGTCGGTCAGCGTAACGATCTGGCCGTCGACCCGAGCCCGGATATAGCCGCGGCGGAGCATGTCGGCGAGCAGGTCCTTGAACTCGCCCTTTTGACCCCGAACGACCGGAGCCAGGATTTGGCAGCGCCGGCCTCGGGCCTCGGCCAGTAGTCGGCTGGTCATCTGCTCGCGCGTCTGGGCCGCGATCGGCAAATGGCACTTGGGGCAGAATCCCTGACCCAGTCGGGCAAAGAGGACGCGGAGGAAGTCATGGATCTCCGTGATCGTGCCGACCGTGGAGCGAGGATTGGTGCCGGCCGTTTTCTGCTGGATGCTGATGGCCGGGGCCAGCCCACCCAGGAAGTCGACGTCGGGTTTGGGGAGTTGGCCCAGGAACTGCCGGGCATAAGAGGACAAGGACTCGATGTATCGGCGTTGGCCTTCGGCAAAGAGCGTATCGAAAGCTAGTGAACTCTTGCCGGAGCCGGATACACCAGTAAAGACGATCAGGCGGTTGCGGGGCAGAGTGAGATTGACGTTGCGGAGGTTGTGCTCCCGCGCCCCGCGAATGATAATGGCCTGATCGTCCATGGAGCCGCAGATTGGTTCCGGGTTTGAAGGCCGGGGTGATTACCGGCTGGGGTTAGAATAGGAAAGCCACGGTGCCGGGGCTGATCTCTTGAGGCTCTCTGGAGGCAGCTCAAAGGGACAAGTCTACCGGGGAGAGTCAAGCTTCCCATCGTCTGTTCCGGCATAAGGCGTTAGACTCCATGGGTTTAGGCGGTTCCGGCTGGCTTGTGACGACGTAGGGGATTCCTTGGATTCGCGGAACTTGGGTGGTAGGCTTCCCGTCCTATGGATGATCAGACCCGATTCGAGGAGGAACGGCTGATCGCCGCATGCCGGCAGGGGGATACCACGGCCTACGGCACCCTGGTACGGCGCTACCAGGATCGCCTGCACCACGCGCTATACCGCTTCTTGCAGGACACGGACGACGCTCTAGATGTCGTGCAAGAGGCGTTCTTGAGTGCCTACCTGGCTCTGGGCGATTTCAAGGGAGGTGCCCGGTTCTACACGTGGCTCTATCGTATTGCCATGAACCATGCGATCGACCTGCGGCGGCGGCAAGCGTCGGCTCGGCGGGGTGGCACGGTCGACGCTCAAGCACGGATGCCGCCTGACCATCGCCAGGGGCCCGACCAGACGGCGATGCGACGCGATACCGCGGAGATGCTTCATCGGGCCCTGGGTAAGCTGTCGCCCGAGCATCGGTTGGCCTTGATTCTGAAGGACATCGAGGGCATGTCCTATGAGGAAATGGCGGAAGTGCTCGCGGTTCCGATCGGCACAGTCCGCAGCCGCTTGCACCGAGCCCGCCTGGAGTTGAAGGATATCCTGACCCAGGCGTCGCCGCTGCTGCTGGAAGAGGGGCCATAGTACGGGTCGGTCCTTGATGGGACCTGGTTTACGAGCACACGGAAAGGAAGAAGACCGAGAGTCCATGACGGAGCGTGAATCACAGTTGTTGTCGGCCTACCTCGATGGCGAACTTTCGCCCGCGGAGTTGGTCCGCGCCGAAGAACTGCTGGGCCGCTCCGAAGAAGCACGCCAGTTCGTGGCGCAGCTCCGTCAACAGAAGCAGCTTCTCTCCAACCTGCCCGTGGTTCCCCCGCCCCACGACGTGGCCGCCGTCCTGGCCCGCCAACTACGCAAGAAGCGAAAGAGAATCCTGGAGTTGCAGAGGGTGGAGTCACGCCGCTGGTGGCTCCGAGTAGCAGCCGCCGCGATCCTGCTGGCGAGCGGAATCGGGGCCACCGCCTGGATGCTCAGTGGCCGCGGGCTCCACGATGGCGAACGCCCGATCGTTCAGGCCACGGACCCGATCCATCAACATGGTGGCGACCGATCGCTGGCCGAGTTGGCCGAAACACATGGCCGGGATCAGCTCGCGCTTGCCGTACGTCAGCAAACCCAAGCTGTGCAGGCGGCTGCCCTCGGAGCCTGGCAAGTGCTGCGAGATCAGGCGGTCCGGGCAGATGAAGCTCAGATGATAGCGGGTTCTTGGCTCGACGGCTGGAGTCGACCTTGGACCGGGGAATTGGACCGCATGCGCCGGCTGGCCGAGACGGACGTACTGACCAGTCCCATGCGTGTGCCGACGCAGCCCTTCAAGACCGTGGACATTCAGTTGCCCTGGATCGTCGATCTGGTCGGAGCGGACGCGGAGCGTCTGAGCAATCGGCTTGACGCTCCTCAGTTGCATCAACTCGACCTGGCCTTCCCCGATGTGGTGAAGGGGCTGGAGCGTCTTGCGACGGCAGCCCAGACTGCCGGCGTCACCCTGACGCTTGACGCCGAGGTTCAGGCCATGGTCCAGAAGAAGCGCCCGGCGGCCGCACTGGTCGTTTACTTGGAGAATTTGACTCCCGAACAGGTCGGCAAGTTCCTGGCCGCTTGGCACGCCGGCGAGACGGGCGTGACGGACGACTCCGGCTGCAAGTCGCTGATCCACTTCGCGCTGGATCGCATCCAGGTAGGCCGATTGGCGCAGCTTCTGGGCGTGCCGGCCAGCACTTTGCGAGTCGAAGATCGCCAGGGGAGTCTGCCAGCGGTCGATCTGAGCCGGCCCCTGAGCGAGGACACGCTCCGGCATTTGCGCCATCTCGCGGAGGGACCGGGACTGGGCTTCCGCCGTCCACCTGGCCCGCCGGCCGTCGCCGTCATGGCTCGATCGCAGCAGCCTAATAGCAAGGAAGTGCGGGCGATTCTCGAAGGACGGACCGGCCCCCGCCGCGGTGCAGTGTCGCTGATTGTCGTGCTTCGACCGACGCGCTAGGTCCGTTACTCCTACTCAGATTCAGTCTCAGGCGCCGCGGCAGGTGAACCCTCGCCGTCATCTGCCACGAGCTGCTCCGGTCCGCGCTTTAGCCGGCCCGCCTTCTGCAAAGCCTGCCTGAGCACGTACTCGATCTGGCCGTTCAGGCTGCGTAGCTCGTCGTCGGCCCAGCGCTGCAGGGCAGCGCGGACGTCGGGAGCGATCCGCAGCAAGAATGGTTTGCGCTGCGCCATGCGGTTGAGACCGGGGCGAAGGGTTGCAAAGAATCCAACGAGAGCGCGACTCTCGGCCGCGCTCGCCTGACCACGCCGGCACGCACTAGCCGTGCAACGAGCCGGTGTTAAGGACGGGCTGCGGGCTGGCGTGTCCGCAGAGAACGACTAGGAGATTGCTCACCATGGCCGCCTTGCGTTCCTCGTCCAGTTCGAGCACCTTCTTCTCGGAGAGCATCTCCAGAGCATGCTCGACCATGCCCACCGCGCCTTCGACGATTTTCTGCCGGGCGGCGATGACCGCTGCCGCCTGCTGCCGCTGGAGCATGGCCGCCGCAATCTCGGAGGCGTAGGCCAAATAGCTGATTCGCGCCTCGATCACGTGAACACCCGCCTGATGCAGCCGGTCTTCCAGTTCGATCTTGAGCCGGTCGGCAACTTCGCCTGTGTGGCTCCGGAGTGAGTGGACCTCCTCGTCCGAACTGTCATAGGGGTACTGGCTGGCCAGGTTGCGAAGGGCTGCCTCGCTCTGGATGCGCACGAAGTCCTCGTAGTTGTCCACCTGAAAGACGGCGTCCGCCGTGTTCACCACCTGCCACACGACCACGGCCGCGATCTCGATCGGAGTGCCGTCCTTGTCGTTGACCTTGCTGGGGTGCCGTTCCCGCCCCCCGGTGACGATGGGATTGCCGTGGGCGTCCTTCTTTTCAGCTTGGGTGCCCGTCTCGAATGTATGGACACGCAGCGAGACGACCATTCGGGTGTAGAATGGGTTGCCGTAGTAGAAGCCAACCTCCTTCACGGTCCCGATGTACTCGCCGAACAACTGGATGACCCGCGACTCGTTCGGGTTGACGATGAAGAAGCCACGCAGGCCAATGAGCCAAGAAAGGCCACCCAAGATCGAAACGACGACCAGGATGGCGGCCACCGCATCACCCACGGCGGCTGCCGTGAACATCAGGCCGATGAGGACCGGAGGGATCAGAAGAAACCAGGGCAGCACCGGCCACCCAGAGCGCAGCTTCAGCCTCACTTCAGTCATGGCATGCTCCTCGAAAAGTGATGTCGATATGATATCATCAAGAAATCATAGGTCAAGGCTCGGGCTCAGTTTTTTCGGAGGTTACTTTGCCATGAACGGATGCTTGTCGCCACTTAGTTTGAATGAACGCCGGTCCGCGGTTAGACTTGAGGTGGTCGGTCAAAGGTCCGTAGCTCCCTGCAGGCGGTAGCGTGCCCATGGCACCAAGTCAAGCGCAAAGAGATTCTGAGCGTCGTCGGGCCACGCTGCTCTACGACGGCTTGTGCCCCCTCTGCCAGCGAAGCGTGCGGGTGCTGCGTCGGCTCGACTGGCTCAACCGCGTGCAGTTCCAGGATGCCCGGCACGTGGACGAGATCCCCGCCGTCGAGCCTCCTCTCGATCCCAACCGTCTGCTTGAAGAGATGCACCTGATCCCGCCCGCCGGCCCTACCATCTACCATGGTTTTGGGGCATTCCGCTGGCTGGCCTGGCGGCTTCCCGCCCTCTGGCTTCTCGCCCCGCTCCTTTACGTTCCTGGCGTTCCCTGGCTAGGACAAAAGGTCTACCTTTGGGTGGCCCGAAACCGCTTCAACCTCGTGCCCTGTCGTGATGGCGTGTGCCACCTCCCGCCGCGTGCAGTGAGCACCGGTTTGAGTTCTGCCCGCCAGCCCAACGAAGAAGCCCGGACTTGAGGACCGCCTGTCATGGAAGAGAGTTGAAACGAAAAGAGCCGGCCTGGAGACCCGGCGCCGCTCCGCGGACGACCAGGATGTCCAGGCTGGCGCAAGGTTTGTTCTGTCGCCCTGATCCGGCTAAGCAGTCAGGGCAGCGGCCCGGCGCGGTCGAGCCCGACCTGTCCGGCGCTCCGCGGCTTCGAGCCGTGCCCGCAGCCGAGCCCGGGCCACGTGCAGACGCCGCTTGATCGTCCCCTCCGGCGCGTCGACCGCATCCGCGATTTCACGGATGGACCGCCCCTGCACGTAGAAGGCGATGAGCGTGTCGCGGTCGAGCGGGTTCAACCGGTCGAGGTGCTTCCGAACCGCAGTCCGGGCCTCGGCCTGTTCCAGCCGCTCGAGCGGCATGGGCTCGCTGGTCGTGACCGCGTCGAGCGCCCCCTCGGCCGCCTGCAGGCAAGGCCGGCGCGTCAGCCGGTTGAGGGCCAGCCGGACGGCGATCTGCCGCACCCAGCCGACGAAGGCCGCCGGCTCACGGAGCTGGGCCAGCTTCGTCATGCCGCGCACGAAGGCCTCGTGGGCCAGTTCGCGGGCCTCGTCCTCGTCGCGCAGCTTGTCCAGGGCCACCGCGTAGACGGTGGGCTCGAACCGGCGCACCAGCTCGCCGTAAGCCGCCCGGTCGCCCCTCTGGGCACGCAACACCAGTTCCGCCGTTTCCAAGTGCATCATGGTACACGCCTGTTAGTGCATCCACGTGGGTGCACGGCGAACGCGGAGCAGCCAGAGCCGGTCGATGCCGGCATGGGCCGCGAAGGTTGCCGTGAAACCGCGTGGGATTCGGTTGAATCGGATCCACGTCAAAAAGGTCTGGGCCGCGCTCGACTGCCAGGCAGTCAAGGCGGCTCCGCTCGAAGGCTACAGGAGTTCAGTCCTGAAGAAGGTCAGCTTCGGACGCGGCATGCCTCGGTTGGGGCATGGGGTCTGGGAGCTGACGGGCTTCGAGCCGCCTGCACGAACACCGCCGGCCGACCGGCCGGGAGCACGCTGGGGTTCTTCCAGCCCACCGTGGCGTCTTCGCGATCGAGCGAATCCGCTTCTTGGTAGCTGGCTCCCAGGGACTCATACAGTGGCAGGCGAACGTGGACCTGCACGAACAAGCCGAGGGGGGGTTCAGCGCTGCCGGGCACGGACAAGCCGAACCGGCGACCCTGCAGTGGGGGCCAAGGGCTCCGGGTGACATTAACCGTGTACATCGCTACCTCCCTCGCGGGGAAAGTTGCCGTGACCACCTTGGTCCGGCCGTGTCTCGACGATGCGGACAAGTTCAAGCGGCCCCGTGCCGCCGAACACCAAGTGGAAGAGAATCATTAGCACATTCGACGTGCCAAGTCAAATCTTACACTCCATGCGCCTGTAGACGTTGCATCGACCTGGATGGTTCGCGCCATTCGAAAAAAAACATGTCGGCTATCCATGAGCAACAACGTCATACCGAAAGGCCGCTCCTCCGACTGCCCGGAATCCGCTAACCAGACCGTCGCCACTGGGGCCAGCCCCATGGTAGGATGGCCACCAGGTTTCGGTCACACTGGGGATCGTGGGGAGGCGGCAGATGCGTGCGTGGAATCGGCGGATGGGGCTCGGCCTGGCCTTGGTGACTCTCAGTGGGTGGTTCGCGGTGTCACTGGTCTCGGAGCCCATAGCGCGGGCAAGCCAGGAGCCCGAACCGGCTCCTGCCTCGGACTTCGACCTCGAGTTTCTCCGGCTGCATGCCCGGACGCGCGGCTTCCAGTTGGGCCAGCCGTCCGGCGTGCAAGTCACGCCCGACGGCACGGCTGTCTTGTTCCTCCGTGGCCAACCGGACGAGCCTGCCAGCCACTTGTATGAATGGGACGTCGCCAAGAAGGAAGCCCGAATCCTGCTGACTCCGGAAGAGTTGACCTCCGGTCAGACAAACGAACAACTCAGCGCCGAGGAGCGGGCTCGGCGGGAACGGCAGCGGACGGCCGGCGCCCGGGGCCTGGCTTCGTTCCAGATGTTTCCCGATGGGCAGCGCCTGCTGATTCCCTTCTCAGGCAAGCTCTACGTGTTCCATCGCGGCCAGCGTTCGACGCAGCCGCTCAATGCCGGGCCGGGCGTCATCGATCCGAAGATCGCTCCGGATGGCAAGTTCATTGGCTACGTCCGCGGGCAGGACGTCTACGTCCTCGACCTGGAGAAGAACGAGGAACAGCGCGTCACCGAAGGGGGAACGGCCGACGTCTCGCATGGGCTGGCGGAGTTCGTCGCCCAGGAGGAGATGAACCGCTTCAGCGGCTGGTGGTGGAGCCCCGACAGCCAGTTCATCTGCTACCAGGAATCGGACGCCCGAGAAGTCGAGGTCTGGCACGTCGGTGATCCGGGTCGTCCCGGCGCTCGACCCTTGGCCCAGCGATA